>JAIPDI010000037.1 GCA_021737785.1 Deltaproteobacteria bacterium | reverse complement strand
GCCCCGCTTCATGTTCGTATTGAGGAGAAATGGGGATGGCGGGTCGCCTCCGACACCCCCTCCGGTTCGCTACGCTCACCTACGGGGGTGTCGCCACTTCTCTCCTGCTTCATCCGACAACTACTCTGACACAGGGGGGCATAGTCTTTGGTAACGTATCTCAAATTTTTTCGATATCCTTGAGCGAAATACGGATCTACATCACGTAATATGCAATCTTCATGTATTAGGTCATCATCGTACATAATTATTGATACTTAATCGCGGCTGGACGAAGTCAGCGCCGCGATGTTATGCCTTCAGCTACGTTTCCGAGGGATGGGATCAACAGGTCCAACTTCTTTTGATTCGAAATCGTATGCAACAAGCATTGTTTTGCCGATTACCCTTCCAGCGCTCAGCTTATGTATGAGTTCCTCGTCGACCTTCCCTGCGTAAAGAGCGGCAATGAAATCCGAATATGCTTCAATGATCTCATGGACACCTTCTTCCCTCAGTTCAGTTGGAAACAACAGCTTAAGATTTAGATCCTCAGAAACCTTGACATGGATCGAGAAAGCCAGGGAGTATTCTCCTGAGCTTTTAACTTTACCCTTTGAATGGACGAGAAGTATCTCTGGTCTCGACGGACCGAGGAGACGATTGGCGGCTTTCTTCAGAGCTTTCTTAAGGAGATTGTAATGATCTTTCCCCATCTCTGATAGGAAGGCTTCGAAATAGGGCTTTGCGAGAAAGACAATGAGCGCTGTCGGAGCTAGCCACTCTAAACCACCTTGAATAGGGACTTCTTCCTCACGCTCGACGGTGAGAGACAAGCCGCTAGTTGAGATGGTTGATACGAAGTCATCAACGACATCATCCGAGACGATTCTGGAAAAATAGCATAGACCGATTTGAGTCATCTTAACGTCCTTCTGGCATAACAGTTGGGACAGCTGGAAAAGTATCCACCTATTGCCTATATATCATGGAAAAAAGTCCATGTATCATGGTATTAAGACTGTAAAGATGGAAATCATAATTTGCCTGTCCCCTTTTGCTTCCTGAAATCGATCACTGGCTCAGGAGACGCTTGCGTATGTGCTATCACGCCATGGCGTGATGGCGGTATGCCCGGACAAAGGTGCGGGAGCTGCGAAAGCTCGGGACCTCTCTGGATGCCGCCATATCGGTCGCCATAAGCAGAAAAGGGCCTTGGCACTTAGCCCGGACACTGGCCACCCAGACCGGCATGACCAATCAATGGCTAATGGATCAAGGGCTTTTATCTGTCAAAGAGCTGTGATGAAGAAAAGGGGTCAGGTCTGCTGTTGACTCTTGTTTGCCGTATCTTGTTTCTCATGATCTCCGTTGGCCACTTCGACGAACCACCACGTATTTTATCACACAACGTCTTTAATATTTATTAGCCATAAGGCAAAACCGTTGCATGAAACGTATCGATGCTATACCCGATCCCAGAGGTCACGCAGGGCCTGTACCAAGTGGGGTTCAGGAGTTCGTTGTATTTGGGCAGACGGTTGTGTTTTGCCATACTGAAACTTCTGCGTTGGAAGTTCGCATTGATGTGGAACGCCTATTGCGGGATTGAAGCCGTTCTGTGCATATGGTTGTGAAAATCGACTGTTGCGGATCGGAGATAGCGTTTTTGCTCCCAACAGGAAAAAGAGCCCTGTCAGGAGCGGGGTATGGGGTATTTGAGGGGATGATGATCCATAAGCTGAAAGTTGAAAGCTCAAAGGCTTAAGGTTAATGAATCATGGATTGGAACTTGGAAACCTATTTGGCCGAAATTGGGTAATTGGGGGGATCATAGTGCAACAGATGGGTATGTCAAGGAAAAATTGCAAAATGGGGCAGGAGGGGGGTGATTATAGATTGAGGTGGGTGGCTTCGGCCCACTCAAGGGCTTCAGATTCCCTGATTTGATCAGCGGCCATTTCTTTATACGCGGCGTACATATCTCTTTTTACAACATGTGGGCGTACCAACTCCTGTATAAAGCGGCTGATTTTCCGTGGTCCGATGACTGTTCGCAAGCCCTCATAAACCTCTTCGTCGATGGTCACTGTGAGTTTCTTTTGCATCAGATGCACCTCCTTAACATTGCACGTATACTAATACGTGCAAATTGAAGCGTCAAGCGTATCATTTCGACAAACCGGGGTAAGACCACGAGTAACTCCGGACCCCGCACAAAATGTTGACGCCGAATAAGCATCAACCAGCCAAGGCTTTATGCACCGGATATTGAGAAGATGCGGAAAAGGCTGGGGTGACAACATCCATGGCATGGAGGGCTGAGGGGGAGGTCAAGGTCCCCCTATGGCCCTTTGTTGACGCATCGATTTCACGCTTTTACGCCTTCCGGGAGATTTGCCAACAACTCGCGCCACTCCTTTTGAAACCCCATGTCGAGCGCCCGCCTTTGAATTTCGGATATGTCAAGGTCATTCCCTGAAACCTCCAGAATGCCCCGAATGTCAGAGAGGTGTTTTTCGCTTCCGCCTTCTCGATAGTAGGCCAGTTTTCGAAGGATCACATACTCGGGAGGGGCGACCCACATTAGATCTTCTGCCATGCGGATGCACCTTCGGCGCTCCATGGCCCAATGATGGAGAGGATCCTCGCCCGCCACATAGATAACGGCCTTGAACCCGGTTGCATGATGGATGAGATTGAAGTGACCGCGCAGGGGCCTATTTGCCTCGATCCGGATGATCTCCTTCGGCGGGCAATAAAAATCAGTCGAGGGGAACGCCTCAGCAATGCGCTCAGCGTCACGAACACGGATCATCACGACCATATCAATATCGTGAGTCATCCGGGCTTCGCCGTAAACGATGCTCGCTACAGATCCTGTCACCATGTAGGGAATATTCAGAAGGTTCAGCGGGCGTATAAAAACTTGAAACAGCTCAGGTCCTGCCATAAAGGAACGCCTCGCTCAATCTGGATTGAATCTCTTCTTCAGACCACTCCGGATGCTTGGCGCGAATGGCAGCGGCCTTCAGTTCTCTTGCCGAATAGTAGAGCATCTGGGCAATCTCCAGCTTTCGTTCGGGGCTCATTTCTCGAAAGATCCTGAGCTGCACCGGATGCATCCTCGATTTATGGGTTTCCATGACATCCAAAGCGGTTCTCCTGTGACCGGCTACCCCAGGCGGTGGAAACGCAGGCGGGTCAATTCAAACATGAAATCTTCGGGAAAACGTTTAACATTTCTTCGTACCGCTTGGTTCAGCACCCTTGTTTCCACACCATAAAGATCAGCCAAATCTCTATCGATCATAACCTTTGTATTCCGGATGACGTAAATCTTACTGGCGATCTTTTTCGTCGGTACACTATCTGCCATCTTTAGCTCCCGTCAGCAGTGCAGGACTTTCCTTTGGACGCAAGGCAGCCTTTTGGTAATTCAAGGATATACATCAGTTCGCATCCCCCTCCATCCATCCGAAAAAAAACGCCCTTGGGTAAGATAACCCAAAGGCGTCTGGTAATGACCAAGGCACGCTGAACCGCCCATTGAGTTTTAACATTTCGGGCACGGCTTCTTTGCCTCAAATTCGTGAAGGTTTGATTTTTTGCTCTATGTTGGCATTCGTGCATGTCTGATAGTCAATAACTGCCTGTAAGTCAAGATGTTTTTGCCTCTGACCGAGGGGCCGGAAAGGAATAGCAGGCGATCGGCCCATTGCCGAATGGTCGTCTTCCCTTGCCCCGGAAGCTCCGACTTCTCAGCAGAGGATCTATTCACTTGCTCCGATTGAACCTGGCAGCCTGAGCCTCGCGTCCTCCGGGTCCTTAAAGGCGTTGCATGCCGTCAGCACCCTTATGGCCGCATCGTATGACGTAAAGATCATCTGACTGGTGAAAAGATGGGCGAAATCCATGGCTTTCACGAGAGGTCCCGGATGGCTGGTTCTTGATAAGGCCCTGAGGGCCTGAAGGTAATCGTCTTTAAACACGACAGGAATGATGATCCGGCACAAACCCGTGTGCACCAGCTCGGAATTCATCATGATTCTGGCGATTCTCCCATTGCCGTCCACGAACGGGTGAACTTCGGAGATCATGAACATCATAAATATGGCGCGGGGAAGCCCCGGCTCAATCGCACGGCTCATCTCAAAACCTTGGAGCAAGGTGCCCCTCACCTCTTCAGGGGCCACAAAGCGCGTTTGGCCGGCCCGGTTGGGTTCCCGCTTGAACTCGCCAGGCATCTTTTCGGGACGCGCCGCCATTACTGTGTGGTGGCGCGATGTGACGAGAGAGATGAAATCATCAAATGTTTCAGGCACCTTAGACATTTCCTCCTGATTGGATACGAGACGAAATGTTCCCATGATATCGTGGGCGTCCTCAGGTCGATTGTGGGACACCTTGTGCAGAAAAACAATGGCATGGGCTTCATCGATTTCGAATTCAGTCCCCTCGATGAAGTTCGAGAAGTAGGCGTCAAAAAACGCCGCCAAATGCATTTGTTCCTCCGAAAGCCGTGTTTGTTTTCTCACGGGGAGTTGTGTTTGGGCCAGAAAGGAGAACAGATGATTGAAAATCTCCAGCCTATCCGGATCATATGGCATACCCAGAGATGAGGCTCGTGACTGTGGAGAAGACAGTTCGCCGGCAGGCCGCGTACCCATGATAGCGCTGATGATGCGGTTCAGCATTTGGAACTGAGGGCCCATATCGAGAAAGACAGCCGTGTTGCGGGCCTTGTCGCGAAGTTGGTTGAGTGCCTCAGGGCCTTGAATTCGGCAGATGCGCTCCAGTCGGTTTTCTATCTCGGATCGCGGCAGTCCTTTGGATATGGAGGATCTGCTCCGTGAAATTTGCAGGTTTTCCAGAAATGCCCGGGGTGCGGAGGACATGAACAAACCCTGAAGAAACGGCAGGTCGCCTTCCACAGGCCCGGGTCCTTTCAGGAGATGGACGGAAAATCCGGGGAGTTCCGCTTTTCGCGAGTATTTGTAAGTCAGGAATATATCGCCGGTATCAGCTGGTCCGCCCTCAAGCGCGGTGCGGTGGCTGAGGATGGCCCCAGGGAAGAGTTTGCCAAGGATCAAATAGAGGTTCCGCCCGATAATCGCGCGGTCGCTGTCTTTAAAGTTGGATGTGTACACACGCGGGACGAGCTTTCTCAGCAGGCCGGTTCTCACCCAGCGACTGATCCTCTGTGACTCGGCCTTGTCCGCGGACGCGAAGACGATTTCGGGTAGATTATTTTGCATGGAAAAACCTGAAGTGCCTATTTTGTAGAATATTTTATATTTATGCCTCCTTTTTGTCAAGAATTTCAGTGAGTGTTCCTGCTGTCACAGGGTCAGTGGAACTTTGGGACGTCGTTCAAGAATCAAATAACAATCATTTCCGGACCTTTTTGCCGATTTCCCAAATTTTATTTCGGTGCCGGAAAAAAAAGATCGGCCCGGAAACGTGCGGTTTCCGGGCCTTTGATCTATTACAGGACGAGCTTTTGCACCCTCACCGCGCCGACCTTGAACTCCGGGATCTTGGCCAGGGGATCCACGGCCTCCGCATTGGTGAGGACATTGGTGGGCACCTCGCCGAAGTGAATGGGAAGGAAGAGGGTGCCGGGCACCACCGAACGGGTGAGCCGGGCCGGGGCCTCGATATCGCCCCTGCGGGAGGAGAGGACCACCACGTCTCCGTCCTTCACATCCAGGGTCTCTGCATCTTCCGGGTTGATATCCACATACCCTGTCTTCTGTTCCGCATCCAGATGCGGGGAAATCCGGGTCATGGTGCCGGTATGGAAGTGGGCGAACATCCGGCCGGTGGTCAGAAAGTAGGGGTATTCCTCGTCCGGGAGTTCCGCAGGGTCCTTATAGTCCAGGGCAAAGAACTTTCCCTTGCCCCGGGTAAACTGGTCCTTGTGCAGATAGGGCGTGCCCGGATGGTCCTTATCCGGGCAGGGCCACTGGAGCCCGTCCAGCCCCATCCGCTGGTACGTCATGCCCGCATAGCTCTTGGGCGTCAATGCCGCCATTTCATTGAATATCTCTTCCGGGTTCTCATAGCGCATGTCATAATCCATGGCCGTTGAGAGCCTGCTGATGATTTCCCAGTCGGGGAGCGTGTTGCCGATGGGTTCGATCGCCTTTCTGATCCGCATACAGCGGCGCTCGGTATTGGTAAAGGTCCCTTCCTTTTCAGCCACCGAGGCCCCGGCAAGGACCACATCCGCCACCTGGGCCGTCTCTGACAGAAAAAGCTCCTGGACCACCAGGAAATCCAGTTTTTTCAGGGCATGATTGAAGTGATTCCAGTCCGGATCGCTCAGTTTGGGGTTTTCGCCGATCACATACAGCCCCTTCAGCTTTCCCTCCAGCATGGCCGGGACCATGTCGGTAATGGTCAGCCCCGGGGTGGCCGGGAGCGGCGCCCCCCAGGCCTTGGAGAACTTTTCCCGCACGCCCTCGTCCGCCACCGGCTGATACCCGGTCATGACATTGGGGAGGCCCCCCATGTCGCAGGCCCCCTGTACATTGTTCTGCCCCCTCAGGGGATTGACGCCGCCCCCGCGCACCCCCACGTATCCGCAGAGCATGGCCAGGTTGCAGCACGACTTGACATTGTCCACGCCGGTGGTGTGCTGGGTGATCCCCATGGCATAGAGGAGACTCCCCGGCGAATGGGTGGCGTACAGCCGCACCATCTCCTCCAGGTCCTTTGGCGCCACCCCGGTGATGGCCTGGACCTTCTCAGGGGTAAACGCACCGACCTTCTTTTCAAGGGCATCAAAGTCTTCGGTTCGGGCGGCGATATACTCTTTGGCGTGCCAGCCGTTTTTAATGATGAGGTGCATCATTCCGTTGAGGAGGGCCACATCGCTCCCCAGCCGGTGGGTAACGGCCACATCGGCAAAGCGCGAGAGCTGGATGTGCCTCGGATCGGCCACAATGAGTTTGGCCCCCTTTTCCTTGGCCCGCATGACCCGCCTGGCGATCAGGGGGTGGCATGCCGTGGTATTGGAACCGATGATAAAGATACATCCGGCATCTTCTATGTCGGCAACGGAGTTGGTCATGGCCCCACTCCCGAACGCGGCGGCAAGACCTGCCACCGTGGAGGCGTGTCAGAGCCTCGCGCAGTGATCCACGTTATTGGTCCCGATGACTGCGCGGGCAAGCTTCTGGGCCAGGTAGTTTTCTTCGTTGGTTATTTTGGCCGAGACCAGGACCCCGATGCTGTCCGGTCCGTATTTGTCGATAATCTCTCGAAAACGATCCGCAGTGAGCTTTATGGCCTCGTCCCAGTCCGTCTTGATGAACCGGCCGAAGGTCTTGACCAGGGGCTGCTTGAGCCGCAGGATGCTGTTGACATGTTCGTGAAGATTCCACCCCTTGATGCACAGTTTCCCCTCGTTGACCGGGTGGGTCTTCATGGGCAATGTGCCGACAATCCGGTTGTTGATCACCTCAAATAAAACGCCGCAGCCGGTTCCACAGTAGGAACAGACCGACGGCACCAATTTGCACTCCATTTCAGACTCCTTTATGCCTCCGCCCCTATAACGGGTTGAATCGGTTTCGGTTGGAGGGTCACCTTATCCCCCAATATGCTGAAGGGGGGCTGATCCGCGCTGGACCCGGTGTCGTAGTCAAACAGATCCATGACGATCTGGTTGACCTTCTGATAGAGCAACCTCAGCGGAATGTCCATGGGGCAGGCATCTTCGCACAACCCGCAATCGATGCAGCGGCCCGCCATGTGAACGGCCCTCACCAGATGAAAGACAGGGATGTCCGGCAGGAGCGGGCCGGTCCCCACAAGATCGCTGTGCTCCAGGCTGCACTCCCTGCAGAAACAGACCGGGCATATATTCCGGCACCCGTAGCACTTGATGCATTTCTGGAATTCATACATCCACCGGTTGCGCCCCTCTTCCGGGCCATAGGCCTCCGCCTCATTTAATCGAAGGGTGTTGTCGATGCCCACCTCCTTCTTGTAGGCGCCGATTGTTTTCGGCTCCAGATAGGAGCAGTCGGCATGTTCCTTCAGCCTCGATGGACAGCAATTGACATCCACGGTGGAAATCTGTTCCGGCCGCAGTTGATTCCAGACATATAATACATTCAATGCCCGCCGGTTGCAGTCGCGGGCCAGCAGGCCGATTTTGATATCCGGATCTTCCGCCGCCATATGGGTGGCGATCTTCTCCAGGGAATACCGGGCCGGACTCACCACCAGGTCGTCCACCTCTTCCAGCCGCTCCCGGGTAAAGCACCAGGGGAGGGGGTGATGGTCCACCTCCCTGTACCCTAAAAACACGTCAATGGTTCCCTGTTCAAGCCAGGATTTGATCTCGTTATTCATAGAAAGTCTCCTTGAAAGGAGAGGCATTAGGCGCCAGGCCCAAGGCACAAGGGTGCTTCCATCCATCCTTGCGCCTGACACCTTCCGCCTCATGCCTCATCGTTGCGCCTCACGCCCAATTAACAGCCCGCGGCGCGTCGGAATACGCCAACAGCGGATTCGGCCCCAGTGATTTAATTTTTTCGGTAAACGTCGTGACCACCTCCACGAATCTCTGGGCCTCGGCCGATGAGATCCATGCCAGATGGACCCTTTCCTGAAGGCCCAGCAGTCCCAACAATTCCTGAAGGAATGTCATCCGCTTCACGGTCATGTAATTACCATACAGGTAATGGCAGTCGCCGATGTGTCAGCCCCCCACCAGGACCCCGTCGGCCCCGTCCTGCAGGGCCCTCAGGATATGGTGCGGGGATACCGTGGCCGAGCACATGACGCGCAGGGGCCGGATATTGGGCGGGTAAGACAGCCGGCTGACGCCGGCCAGGTCTGCCGCCCCGTAGGTGCACCAGTTACACATAAACGCGATGATCTTAGGCTCAAATCCGTCTTCTTTCACGGTTCTCTCCTTTTTTTTCGAATCCTGCAATTCCCAGTCTCAGGCGGCCAGGGCCCCCCGGATCTGGGCATAGATTTCGGTGTTGTTGAACCCCATCAGGACCGCGGCCTCGGACGGGCACGTGGCCGCACAGGCGCCGCACCCCTTGCACAGGGCCTCGTTCACCTCTGCCACATTTCTTTCCTCGTTCAGCGAGATGGCGTTATAGGGGCAGACCTGCATGCATGCCAGACACCCGGAGCAGAGCTCGGGATCGATGATCGAGACAATGCCTCCCACCTGGATGGTATCCATGGAAAGGACCGTCAAGGCCCTGGAGGCAGCGGCCTGGGCCTGTGCGATGCTCTCGTCGATGGGCTTTGGGTAGTGGGCCATGCCGCAGAGAAACACCCCGTCATTGGCGAAATCCACCGGTCTCAGCTTCTGATGGGCCTCCAGGAACCACCCGTCCCCGTCCATGGGGACCTTGAAGAACTGGGCCAGACCCAGATCCCTGTGCGATACGATGGCCGTGGCCAGACAGAGAAGATCGGCCCGGACCGCCAGTGTGCGATCCAGTATCGGGTCTCTGAATTCAACCCTCACGCCGTCGCCGTCCGCACTGACCAGAGGCTTTTCATTTTTTGAATACCGGACAAACATCACCCCTGCGGCCCGGGCGGCCCGGTAGAGATCCTCCCGTTTTCCGTAGGTCCGCATGTCCCGGTAAAGGACAACGATCATGACATCGGGATTCCGCTTTTTCAGTTCCAGGGCGCTTTCCACGGTATGGGTGCAGCAGACCTTGGAACAGTAGGGGTGCTCGTCATCCCTCGATCCCACGCACTGGATAAAGACCACCGTCCCGGCCTGTGCCACCCTGGGATCGTCGCTCCTCAACAGTCCGTCCATCTCCTGGTGGGTCACCACCGCCCCATGCTCCCCATAGAGGTACTCCCTGGGCTTGTACTCCGCTGCCCCCGTGGCCAGGATCGCCACCCCGTGATCGATGGTCTCTTTGGAAGACCCTTCGGTCACCTCGGTCTTGAAATTGCCGATAAACCCGTTTACCTGGGTAATGGCGGCATTCTGGTGCAGGGTAATCCGCTTCTCCGATCGGATCTCGCTCACCAGTTCCTGGATCAGGTCCGCCACCGCTTCCCCCTGGTGGGCCTGGTTCAGCATCAAGGCATTGCCCCCAAGGGTCTCTGATTTTTCAACCAGATGCACCGGGTATCCCTGGCGGGCCAGGGCCAGGGCGGCCGTCATGCCGGCAACCCCGCCGCCCACCACAAGGGCCGACTGACTGATGGGAAGGGCCGTCTGCTGAAGCGGGGTCAAGAGACCGGTCTTGGCCACGGCCATGCGCACGAGATCTTTGGCCTTTTGCGTGGCTGCATCCGGGTCGTCGGCATGCACCCACGAGTCGTGGTTCCTGATGTTGGCCATCTCGAAGAGATATTTGTTGAGCCCGGCATTCATGAGGGTCTCCTGGAACAGCCCTTCATGGGTTCGGGGCGTGCAGGCCGCTACCACCACCCGGTTCAATCCCTGGGCCTTGATGACCTCCGTCATCTTGTCCTGGGTATCCTGGGAGCAGGTAAAGAGGTTTTCCTCCACATAGACCACGTGGGGGAGGCCCCTGGCAAATTCCGCCACCTCCGGGACCCTGACCACGCCCCCGATATTGATGCCGCAGTTGCACACAAATACCCCGATCCTGGGGGGCTCCCGCCGCACATCCCGCTCCGGGGGGATCACCACCTCCTTGGTTCGGGTGTTGCGGGCAGGGGCCAGCCGCTCGGTTGCCGCACACGCGGCCGCGCTGGCCTCCATGACCGATTGGGGAATATCCTTGGGTCCGGTGAAGGCCCCGCACGCATAGATCCCGGGCACCGAGGTCGCCACCGGGTGAAAGCTGTCGGACGCGACAAAATGATAAGAATCCAAGGTGATCCCCAGCCGATTCGAGAGGCCCGCCACCGCCTCGTCCACCTCCAGACCGGTGGAGAGGACCACCATGTTGAAGGACTCCCTTTGCAGACGGCCGGACTCGTCCGCGTAGATCACCTGGATATCATCAGAACCCGTAATGGAATCCACCGAATGGACCCGCGATCGGATAAACCGTACGCCGTCCTTTTGGGCATGCTCGTAATACCGGTCAAAATCCTTTCCATGGGTCCGCATATCCATGAAAAACACGGCGCAATCCAGAGGGACTTTGCTGTGTTCCCTCGCAATGACCGTCTGCTTGATGGCGTACATGCAGCATACGGATGAGCAGTAGCCGTTGTCGCACCGGTTGACGTCCCGGGAGCCGATGCACTGAAACCATGCGATCTTTGCGGGTTCCTTCTTGTCGGATGGCCTGGAGAGGTGCCCCATGAAAGGCCCTGTCGCTGAAAGGATCCGTTCGAATTCGAGAGAGGTCACCACGTTCGGGAGGGCCGAGTAGGAATAGGTATCGTATCGGCCGGGATCAAAGGACTTGAATCCGGGGGCCAGAATGAGGGAGCCCACGTGGAGGGCAACCTCTGTCTCCTGTTCATCAAAGTTGATGGCCCCCGCGGGGCAGTACTTTTCACAGGCCCTGCATTTCCCTTTCTGGAAATAGATACAGTTATCCCTGTCTATGGCGTATTTGAGGGGAACGGTCTGTGAATAGGGGACGTAAATCGCCTTCCGCTTCATCAACCCCTCGTTATAGAGATCATCCACCTTCTTGGGACACTTCTCGGCGCAGGTCCCGCAGGCGATGCACTTGTCCATATCCACGTATCGCGGATGACGCACCACAATGACGGTAAAATCGCCCTCTTTTCCGGAGATCTCTTTTACTTCACTTAATGTCAGAAGTTCGATGTTGACGTGCCGGCCGACCTCGACCAGTTTCGGGGCCAGGATTCACATGGAACAGTCGTTGGTGGGAAAGGTCTTGTCCAGCTGGGCCATGACCCCGCCGATCCCCGGCGATTTTTCAACCATATATACATAAAAACCCGAGTTTGCCATGTCCAGGGCCGCCTGCATGCCGGCAATACCGCCGCCGACAACCATTACGGCCCCCTGCAGTTCCTGGTTAACCATCTTATCGCTCATTGTAATACCTCTCGTCTAAAACGTCTTTTGGGTAGAATTGAACCGCCAAAGAACGGGAAAGATCTCTCTCTGTTTTTCCGATCCCCGGCGATCACCTCAGTGCGCATGCGTTTTCAACGGCCTCCACCAACTCATCATCCGTAAAAGGCTTGGAAAGATAATCGGTCGCACCCAATTTCATGGCCTGCACCGCATTGGCGAGGGTGGAATACCCGGTCATGACGATCACGCGCAGCGGCGGCATCTTATCCTTCAAGGTCCTGAGAATGTCCATCCCGTCCATATCCGGCAGCTTCATGTCCAGCAGTACAAGGTCATAGCGCGACCGCGCCAAGGCAAGCAATCCGGATTTGCCGGTCTTGCAATAATCGACCGCATGCCCCTTTTCCGTCAGCACCAGATGGCAGGCCTTGCAGATCACGTCTTCATTGTCAATTACCAAGACATCCAGCGGTGTCATCTCCGCTCCTTGCCCATCGGGGCAAACGGCAGCATCGGCAATTCAACAATGAAACGCGTCCCCCGGCCCGGTTCGCTCAAGACCCGGATATCGCCCTTGTGATTCATTATAATGCCGTAGCTCACCGCCAGTCCAAGTCCTGTTCCGTTCGCCTTTGTGGAAAAAAATGGTTCGAATATCTTTTCCATATTCTCTTTGCAGATCCCGCAGCCGGTATCGGCAACCTCCACCTGGATTGTCCGTTTCTCCCTGTTCACGGCGCTCTTGACCGTGACCAGACCTCGGTCGTCCACCGCGTGTAGGGCATTGAGGAAGAGATTGATGAGGACCTGCTCGATCTGATTTTTGTCCAGGAGAACCTCCACCATGTCTTCGGCCAATTCCTTTAGAAACCGCACATGCCGGAGATGAAACTCGTTTTCCACAATGCCGATGGCGGAATTTATCACATCATTGACATTGACCAGGGCCCTTTCGGGTTCCTGTTCCCGCGCAAAGTCAAGCAGACCCTGGATGATAGTCTTGCATCGCTGGGTTTCTTTTATGATAATCTTAAGACCGTCCTCCAGCGGCCCGCCCGGGGGAACCTTCTTCCTCATGTTGGAGCTGTAAAGGAGAATGCCGGCCAGAGGATTGTTGATCTCGTGGGCAATACCTGCGGCCATCCGGGCTAAGGAGGAGCCCTTTTCCACCTGAGTGGCCAGGAAGTCGAAGCGGGACTGCTGTCTTTGAATCAGGTCGACCCGTTCGATGACGCAGGCGCACTGCATGGCGATGGTCTGGATAAAATCCAGTTCATCGACGGACGGCTCACGCTGCTCTGGAAGGTATATCCGCAGAAGACCCGTTACTTGCTCATCAACGGCCAGCGGCACATCCAGCAGCATGCGGATCCCCTCATCCCAGGTCTCCTGAGGATATTCGATCCGGGGGGCGTTCCAGATATCGGTGATGATATAGACCTTGCCCGGTTCGGACAATGTAGCCAGGATGGTTTCCGTACTGACCGGACCCTTGTTGAGATACCGCTCGCCCAATCCAGCCGCCGCCCGCACCTCGAATCTGTTGGTTTCTTTGTTGAGTATTCTGAGAAGCGCGCCCTTGGCGTGGA
This sequence comes from Deltaproteobacteria bacterium, assembly GCA_021737785.1. Taxonomy (NCBI): domain Bacteria; kingdom Pseudomonadati; phylum Myxococcota; class Myxococcia; species Deltaproteobacteria bacterium. The sequence continues at coordinate 40,296 of JAIPDI010000037.1, read as the reverse complement.
GAACCTTGGTGGTTTTGGTGACCACCACGTCCAGCACATCCTGAAGATTCGTCAGGGAGTGCATGGCGGAAATCACGTCCCGGATGACGTGAAAATAACTTTCAAACAACGTCGAAGAAGTCATGAATGATCACGCCTCCTTCACACATCTTCCCTGAAAACAGCAGGAGGCAGTTAAGGAGGACAAATTCCCCGTTATGAGTATTGACATGGAAAACAGTTGCCTTCCCAAAACCTGTGCCGCGTCCTCAAAATCGGATCAGCCCCGCAGGCAGGGTTCCGGGATCGCTCTCAAAAATCCGGATTACCAGGCCTCGCGCTCCAGCCGCTTGTAGACAAACATCAACTGCTTCTGGGTGAGTTCTCCCACATTCTCGTTGATCCATCTCAAATCACCCGATGCAACGGCCGCCTTTGCTTCGCTTGAGAGCCGGTAACCCTCCAGGGCGACGGGTCCGTTTTCCATCAAATCGCTCCAGAATGCCTTGTCTTCCGAAGTCCGGTTCAATGCCTGAATGACTTCCCTCTTCTGGATGAGTCTTCCTTCCGCAACCCTGGCATCCGGGAAAAGGGGCTCTGTGCTTTCTTCCACGCGCTCCTTCAGGGCCTCGCCGACAACCGCCTTGATCTGCTCCTCGGTAAACGGTTTGGGCAGGAAGTCATGGGCCCCTAATTTCATGGCCTCCACCGCATTGGCGGCGGTTCCGTATCCTGTAATCACCACCACCTCTGTGTCGGGTTTTTCAGCCTTGATCTTTCTGATGACCTCCATGCCGTCCATGTCCGGCAACCTGAGATCCGCCACCAGCAGGTCATACCGTTTCTCGTTGAATTCCTCTAAGGCCATGCCGCCCGTGCCTGCCAGATAGACATCATATCCTTCCTCGGTCAGGACCATCTCAAGGCCTTTGGCCACACTGAGGTCATCCTCCATCACCAGGATATGGGGCGGCGTCTGACCCCCTACCATTCTTTCTTGATGCAATGTTGTCATCTCCGTCCCTCCCTTTGTTCATTAAGTGTCAAGATGGCCTTTCAAAATGTTTCGATGCTGTTCTGATGCATTCGTAAAAAGTCAGAAAATGGCCTTTTTCGTCATTCCGGCGAAAGCCGGAATCCAGTAAACTCAATCGCTTATAAGAACCCTGGACCCCGTTTTTCAACGGGGTGACGACTTTTTACGAGACCATCAGTTTTGTCTATTAATAAAGCAATTGTGATGCCAAACATCTCAGGCCTCGGCCAGAGATGGCGAATGATCAGAAAAACCCAAAATATCAATCGGTTATATATACATGAACCAAAAATGAGGAACTGCCCCCGCACGGGCCGCCGTATAACTCTGTATATGCATAGGAGGGTGAAAAGCCGTTAATGCTTTTGATTTAAATGGGTTAGCCGCGTATAACAAGATATACGGCTGTATGGGGTCTCATACGGCGGAAGAACGAGGGCGCCTACTTGCCGGAAGGGTCCTCTGTGGATGCAGACTTTGGGGGGACTGTGGAAAGATGGTGTTTTTTCATCAGGGCGGAAAAGTTGGATCGCTGCATTCCCACCCGTCCGGCTGCCTGGGTGATGTTCCCCTTTTCAGCCAGAAGGGCCTGCTGTAGAAAGGCCCGCTCGATCTGGCCAAACCGGTTTTCCAGCAGGTCTTTCTTGACCGACCTGAGTTCCTCCAGGGTTTCGGGGATCCCGTCCCTGACTGACGGACCTTTCGTCTCCCAGTTATCCGTCAGGCTCCGGTTGTCCAGGATCCGTTCGTCGGCCAGGATGACCAGCCGCTCCACCGTGTTCCTGAGCTGGCGGACATTGCCCGGCCAGTCATAGCTGGTCAGCATTTCAAGGGCATCGTCTGAAAACCCGTCAATTCGTTTTCCGGTCGCCCGGCAGTACACACTCAGAAAATGGTAGAGGAGCCTCGGGATGTCATCCCTCCGCTCCCTCAGCGGGGGGATGAAGAGAGGAAATATGTTTAATCTGTAAAACAGGTCTTCCCGGAATGTCCCTTGGTCTACCATTGTTTTCAGGTCCCGGTTGGTGGCGGAAATGATGCGCACATCGGACAGTTTAGTATGGCTGCCCCCCACCGGTTTGAATTCCTGGGTCTCCATGGCCCGCAAGAGTTTGCCCTGAATACTCAGATCCAGATTGGCCACCTCATCCAGGAAGAAGGTGCCGCCGTCGGCCGCCTCAAAGACCCCGGCCTTATCCTTTACTGCGCCGGTAAAGGCCCCTTTGACATGTCCGAACAACTCGCTTTCCAGGAGGGATGGGGCAAAGGTGCTGCAGTCCACCGCAATAAACGCGCGGTCCGCCCGTTTGCTATGGGCATGTATGGCCTTGGCAAAAAGCTCCTTGCCCGTTCCCGTCTCCCCGCAGATCAGCACGGTGCTGTCGGTCGGCGCCACCTTTTTCAGGTCTTCAAATAATTTCAGGATATGAGGATTTTCACCGATGATGTCCCGAAACTCGCCCCGGTCGACAAGCTGCTGGCGCAGGTATCGATTCTCATCTTTAAGCCGCTTGTTTTCAACGGCCTTTTCCACGGCAATCAGCAGCTCATCATCTGCGAAAGGCTTGGAAAGATAGTCGAATGCGCCCGATTTCATGGCTTCCACCGCATTTTCCACGCTGGAGTAACCGGTCATCACAATTATATAGACACCCGGTCGTTCCCTCCTGAGGGTCTGGATGATCTCCAACCCATCCATATCAGGGAGTTTCATGTCCAACAGGGTCACATCGTATCCGCCGCCCAGTAGGATATCCAACCCTTTCCGACCCCATTGGCAGGTATCCACTGCATACCCCTCGTCGGCGAGTACCAATTTACATCCATCACAGATGGCCCTTTCATCGTCGATGACCAGAATTTTAGTGGATTTCATCTTGCCGGCCTCTTTTACCTTTCCCGAATGCGTCTCAGCCACACCGGGTAAATATCTCACACAAGCCTGCAACGCCGCAAAGTTTTTCTCATTTTTTTGGCAGGCTTGTAAGTAACGTCTGAACGAACCCCGGTTGTGAAAAGGGGTGGGGATTTCATTATAAGCGTTTCTTGGATACGCCCTTCAGGTAGAGCCTTTGGGGATCACACTGCCGGGTCAGATGTGGGAAGACGCGCCATATCTGCCCATATCTCCCTTATTGACCCGGCGGAAAGGTGAACCCTCAGGCAGCCTTCTCAAGCTTGACCGCACAGACCTTGAACTCCGGGATCTGGGCGATCGGGTCATGGGCAGGATTGGTCAGGACATTTACGTTGCTTTCAATAAAATGGAAGGGCATAAATACGAGTCCCTGCTGGACCCTGTCGGTAATGGCGGTCCGGGCCGTAATGGCCCCCCGCCGGGAGGTTATAATGACCCTGTCTCCCTGCAAAACCCCTAATTTGTCCGCGTCTTCGGGGTGGACCTCCAGAAATCCTTCCCGGATCTCGGCATCCAGGGAGGGGGAATTCCGGGTCATGGTGGCGGTGTGGTAATGGGCAAAGACCCTCCCGGTGGAAAGCCAGAGCGGAAATTCCTCGTCCACGATTTCTGCCGGGGGCCTGTATTCAATCGGATGAAACAGTCCCTTTCCCCTTGAGAACACCCCCTCATGCAGATATCGGGTTCCGGGATGATCCGCATGTGGGCAGGGCCATTGAAGCCCCTCACCCTCCAGGCGATCATAGGTGATCCCGCCGTACGACGGCGTCAGAGAGGCAATCTCCTGCATCACGGCTTCGGGCGAGGCATAGTTCATGGGATAGCCGAATCGGTTGGAAACCTCCTGGATGATCCGCCAATCGGGACGGGAGTCCCCCACCGGATCGACGGCCTGCCGGACCCGCATCACGCGCCTCTCGGTATTGCTGAACGTGCCGTCTTTTTCCGCAAAAGAGGTCCCGGGGAGGACCACATGGGCCAGTTCGGCAGTGGGGGTGAGAAAGATGTCCTGGACGATCAGGAGTTCAGCAGCCTCCAGGGCCTTTTTGACATGCTCGGTATCGGGATCGCTCTGTATCGGATTTTCACCCATGACATACAATGCCTTGACCGATCCGTCTGCCAGCCCTGTGAGCATTTGAGGGACCGTCCGACCCACCTTGTCCGACAGTGCGGCATTCCAGGCGCTTTCGAATTTCTTCTGAATATCCACCATATTTACCGGCTGATACCCGGGGTAAACATTGGGGAGCCCTCCCATGTCACAGGCCCCCTGAACATTGTTCTGCCCGCGGAGCGGGTTGACGCCGGTGGATTCCCTCCCCACATTTCCCGTGAGCATGGCCAGATTGGCCAGGGTCTTGACATTGTCCACTCCGGTGGTGTGCTGGGTGATCCCCATGCAGTAGACAATGGAGGCGGTTTCGGCCTTGGCATAGAGTTCGGCCATCCGGAGGATGTCTTCGGCGGCCACTCCTGTAATCTCGGCGGCCTTTTCCGGCGGGTAGTCTTTAATGACCTTTGAAAACGCCTCAAATTCCTCGGTCCGCTCCTGAATAAAGGAGAGATTGTGCCATCCCTTTTCGAGGATGACATGCATGATGCCGTTTAACAGGGCCACGTCGGTCCCCAGCTTATGGCGAACCGTAATATCCGCCAACGAGGATAGCTGGATCGTCCGGGGATCGGCAACGATAATCCTGGCCCCTTTTTTCTTGGCCCGGAAGATGCGTGTGGCCACCAGGGGATGAGAAGAAGTGGTATTGGATCCGATGATGAAGACACAGTCCGCGTCTTCAATTTCAGATATTGAATTGGTCATGGCCCCACTCCCGAACGCGGCGGCAAGACCTGCCACCGTGGAGGAGTGTCAGAGACGCGCGCAGTGATCCACGCTGTTGGTGCCCACCCCGGCCCGTGCGAACTTCTGGAGGAGATAATTCTCCTCATTGGTTACCTTTGCGGAGGTGAGAAAGGCGATGCTGTCGGCGCCGTCGGCCTCCTTGATCGCCTTGAGCCTGGAAGCCGTATAATCGATGGCCTCGTCCCAGTCCACTTCTTTGAGGACCCCGTCCTTGCGGAGGAGCGGCCGTGTCAGCCGCCGGGGACTTTGTATAAACTCATGAACGTTCCATCCCTTGATGCAGAGTTTTCCCTCGTTCACGGGATGGGTCTTGCAGGGGATCGTATCGATGACCTGACCGTCAAGCACCTCCAGGTAAAAATTACAGCCGCAGCCGCAATAGGTGCACGTGGTCAGCACAGTCCGGTAGTCCATGTAAATAAACCTTCCTCTCTTTCCGGTTACTCGCCCTTGCCGGAGGGGTGATTGATATGAATCAATCGGTGGATGACGGCTGCATCAGAATATTGAAGGGCGATTTTGCGTGCAGCTCCTGTCCCGGCCGGTAATGGAATTCCTCATCCACGATATCCGCCACCTTCTTGTACAGGGTCCTGAGCGGAATATCGGCAGGACAGGCCTCATTGCAAAGGCCGCAATCGATGCACCGGCCCACCATATGCACGGCCCGGGTCAGATGGAACATGGGGATCTCGGGCGGGATGGCCCCGCTGCTCACCAGGCCGTCGTCTTCAAGCGTGCAGTCATTGCAGAAACACATGGGACAGACATCCCTGCACCCGTAGCATTTGATGCATTTTGAAAATTCCTTCAGCCACGCGTCAAAGCGCCCGGCCACATCCAGGGCGTCCAACCGGGCCACCGATTCGGCGATACATCCGTCGGCCTTTTCACCGGCCACCAATTCATCCGGAAAGGGCTTTGAACATTCACAGGCCTCAGCCAGTTCCTGAACGCAGGCGATGCCCACCGGGACCACCTTTTCCGGATTGAGCTGGTTCCAGGTGTACAGGACCTTCAACCCCCGTTCATCGCATCCTCGCACCAGCACACCAAAGACATGCTCAGGATGTTTTCGGGCAATATGGATGAGCTGTTTGTTGAGGGAGTACCGGGCATCTCCCGGCGCCCTCCAATCCCCGATGACCAGATTGTCCAGGTCTTCCCCGTCGCAAAACAGGTGAGGACCTGTGTTTCCGTATTTGTTACTCAAGCCTAGAAATCCCTGGACCTCCCCGGATGCCAGGAGATCTCTGACCCGTTCTTTCACCTTTTCGATCATATCGCCACCTTAATAACCCAAGACCAACAATTTGTCACACAGGGGCACAGAGACAGAAAGAAAAACAAAACCCCTTTGCGGCTTCGTGGCTTTGTGTGAGTCCCGCCTGGGCGGGATTGGTTTCGGAAATCCGCATTATAAAGGCCTATGATTAAGCGGCCAGGGCCGTTTTCAAGCGGGATTCCACCTCTTTTACGGGTGAAGGGCCCAGCCCCCTCAGGGTTTCGACAAAATCCCGTATCTCTTCAGCGAATTCAGGCCCCTCGGCCGAAGAGATCCATCGGGCGCGCAACCGGTCTTCCTCGATCCCGCTGAACCCCAGAAGCTTTCGGAGAAATCTTATCCGCTTATCTGTTGCGTAATTACCATACAGGTAATGGCATTCACCCAGGTGTCACCCGCCCACAAAAACGCCGTCCACCCCCTGTTGAAACGCCCTCAGGATATGGTGCGGCGAAACGCTCGCAGAACACATCACCCGGACGGTCCGGATGTTCGTGGGATACTGCAGTCGACTGACCCCAGCCAGGTCAGCAGCAGCGTATGCTCACCAGGTGCACAAAAAGCATATGATCTTGGGCTCAAAACTGTTTTCGGTCATGAATCATCCTCTTATGAGCGTTGAGTTTAGATTGAAGTCCGGCTTTCATTCACTGTCCAGCACCCGGTATCCGGTTACACCGCCCGTATCTGCGCCAGAAGCTGCTCCGGCTTGAATCCCTTGAGCCTGGCACTCTGCGACGGGCAGGTGGCGGCGCAGCATCCGCACCCCTTGCACAGGACGGTGTTGACCTCGCAAATATTCTTTTCAGGGAGATACGTGATCGCCTCGTAAGGGCACATTTCCATGCATCCCATGCACCCGACACAGGATTCCGGATCGATCTCGGCCACAATGGCGCTGGTGATGAGCTTGTCCTTGAACAAAATGGTGGCGATCCTTGAAGACGCCCCCAACCCCTGGGACACGGCCTCTTCCACATTTGCCGGGTATCGGGCCGATCCGCATACGAAAATACCGTCCGTGGCAAAATCAAGGGGCCTCAGCTTGGCATGGGCTTCCAAGAAAAAACCGTTCTGGTCCACCGGGACCCTCAGGAGTTGAGACAGGGCCTGGGCCCCCTCTCTCGGCACCAAAGGCGTGGACAGGACCACCAGGTCACAGGGAATCTCCGTCATTTCCCCTGTAAGCGGCCGATAGAACCGGACTCTGTCCTCCGCCACCATTGGCGGCCGATCCGGTGAAAATACATCGAACCGGACCCCTTCCCCCCTGGCGTCCCAGAGCATCTGTTCATTTTCCGTCCCGTACATCTGCATGTCCCTGTAGAGGATATGAACGTCCGCCTCCGGATTCTGCTCCTTGATCAGCCGGGCGTTCTTGACCGCGGTCCGGCAACAGATCCTGGAACAGTATTCCCTCTCCGGAGAACGGGCCCCCACGCACTGGATCATCACCACCCGCCGGGCGTCCATTGCACCGGATAAGAGACGTTGCTCCAACTCCATCTGGGTGACGACCCCGGCCCCGTCATACCCGTACAGACCTTCCGGCTTCAGGGGAACGGCCCCGGTGGCCACGACAATACACCCCACCTTTTCATGAATCGCATCGCCCCCATCGGGACGGATGGTAATCTCAAAATTGCCGATGTACCCCCCCACCTCTTCCACCCGTGAACCGAGGTAAAGCGTGGCATTGGGATTGGCCTTGATGGATTCCGTCATCTGCAAAACGCGGTCAGCGGCCTTTTCCCCATGGGGGGCCAACCGGTTGATCTGTCTGAGGAGCCCCCCTGCTTCTGTCTCCTTTTCCACCAGAACCACCTCCAGGCCCATGTCCGCCAGGCTCCCTGCCGCAGACAGACCGGCAACGCCCCCGCCGATCACCAGCACCCTGGGAATCAGTGAGGCCTCGATGTCCTGCTGGGGTTCCAGAAAGGCCGCTTTGGATACCCCCATCCGCACCAGGTCTTTTGCCTTCAGGGTGGCATCTTCCCGCTCCTGCATGTGGACCCAGGAACACTGATCCCTGATGTTCACCATCTCAAACAGGTAAGGGTTCAGCTGGGCCGCGGCACAGGAGTTCTGAAAGAGGGGCTGATGTGTGCGCGGGGAGCAGGATGCCACCACAACCCGGTTCAGATTCTGTTCCTTGATACCCTTCTGAATCTCTCCGATCCCGGCCTCGGAACAGGTGTACAGGTTTTCTTTGGCATACACCACTCCAGGCAAGTTGGAGGCATAATCCGTAACCGAAGCGCAATCCAGATGTCCGGCGATATTGGAGCCGCAGTCGCAGATAAATACGCCGATCCGCAACTCGTCTGCTTGAGGCTTTTTTCCACTCATCTTGGTAACGATCTCCATGTCAGCGCCTGCTCGTCAGCGCCAGGGTCTATCTTTTTCAATTTTCACTTCCAATTTTTCAATTTCAAGACGCCTTCCGCAGGTTGGCCGCTGACACGATCTGCGCGGCCCGGGCCGCGGCCGCGCTGGCCTGGGCCACCGATTCCGGAATATCCATCGGTCCGTGGGCGCAACCACAGGTGAAAACGCCCGGCCGGGTCGTATCCACAGGCTGTGACGTCCCGGTCTTGAAGAACCCGAACCGGTTCAGTTCGATCCCCAGTATCTCTGCCAGGCGGTCCACCCCCTCGCTGGGGGCGCAGGCGGTGGCTAAAATCACCAGATCGAAATCCTGGGAAATGACCTTTCTCTCCCGGGTATCCTCATAGGTTACCACCGGATTCCGGTAAGGTCCTTCTGTAATCTCCGCCACCCGGCCGCGAACATAGCTGATTCCCGACTGGTTGCCTCCCCGGATTTTGTATTCCTCAAAACCCTTTCCCACGGCCCGGATGTCCATTCCGAAGATGACGGAGGTGGTCTCCTTTTCATGCTCGTTGGCGATAATGGCCTCCTTGATGGAATGCATGCAGCAGAAACCCGAACAGAACGGATAAAACCGGAAATCCCTGGACCCCACACATTGAATAAAGGCCAGTCGCTTGGCCACATCAACGCCTTCCGCCTCCTTTTTCAGCGCCTCAAGCGGCGCCAGAAGGGCCAGGTGGGACGCGTATTTTTCCGCCCATTTTCCGCGATCCGCATCCCCCTCGTATTCGCCCTTCTGATAGGCGTCGTAAAAGGCGGCCGATGCCTGATCATATTTCTGCTCAAATTTACCAAGGGCCTTTTCCGATTTCTTCACATCCTTTTCAAGGGCTTCGATCTCCGCCTCCAAAAGGAGGTCCGACGGGCGGTGCAGATGTCCGGACGTGGGGCCGCTGGCGCTCAGGAGTCTTTCGAGCTCGATGGCCGTAATGACATTGGGAAGCTGGCAATACTGGTATTCAGGGATCCGGGAGGGATCGAAGACCTTGTATCCGGAGGCCACGATAATGGCCCCCACATCCAGCGTCACCATCCGGTCCTTCTGATCGAAATTGACGGCCTCGGCCTGGCAGACTTTCTGACAGATACCGCACTTCTTGCCGTTCAACTGCCGGCAATGATCGGGATCGATGGTATGGGTCGAGGGGATGCCCTGGGCAAACCAGCTGTATATGGCCTTTCGCGTCCCCAGGCCCTCATTGAACGCATCAGGGAGCACGGTCGGACACTTTTCCTTGCAGGCGCCGCACCCGGTGCACCGGTCTTCCTCCACATACCGGGCCTTTCTCCTGACCGTCGCCCTGAAATTGCCGCTATCGCCGGCCACCTCCTCCACTTCGGAGTAGGCCATCAGATCAATATTGGGATGCCGACCGACATCCAGCATCTTGGGCGAAAGAATTCAGATGGCACAGTCGTTGGTGGGAAAGGTCTTGTCCAATTGGGCCATCTTCCCGCCGATACTGGGAAGGCTTTCCACCAGATACACATGGATCCCCATTTCTGCGAGATCCAGTGACGCCTGTATCCCGGCGATGCCCCCTCCGATAACGAGAATGTCTTTGTTCACCATGTCTCTCCTGTTATTCTTTTATCCGGTCTCAACTATTTTTCTAAGATGATCTGCAATCTTTATCCTAAGGCGGCCTGACAGCCGCAACCAAACAGGTTTCCCCTATGGACGCCCGTGGGGGTCTCTGCCCAAGAGCTGCAATAAAATGCGGTCGTATGGTTCGGCGGCCGCCCCCGGGCTCCAAATAATGTTTATGGAAAGGCAGCAAGGACATACCGTCCCATGAAAGGCTGTACTTGGGGCTGGAACAGACTGAATTGTAAAGCCCTGCTGCCGTCCCCAGGAGCTGTATTCGGTTTTTGTCCCGCCTCCTGGGCGGGAGGCAGAGACCCCCACGGGCAAACCTCTTCGCACGTTACAGAGAAGTTACAGACAAAGCGTCTATTCTCAATTCAAGGCCGCATCCACCATGGTCAGCACTTCCCCGTCATCATAGTGGAAAACGGACGCCGCCCCTGTGGGGCAGGCCACCGAACAGGCCCCGCATCCCTTGCAGAGGGCCTCCTGGACCCGGGAGACCTTTCCGCCCCCCTCCGCGTCCACAAGAGATATGGCGGCAAAGGGGCAGGCCTCCACACACAGGCCGCACCCGAGACAGTAATATTCATTCACATGGGAGACCACGCCCTCTACCGTGAGGTATTCCTTGGAAAGGACCACCGAGGCCCTCGAGGACGCCGCCTTGGCCTGGGCAATGCTCTCTTCAATCGGCTTCGGGTAATGGGCCATTCCGGCCAGGAAAACCCCTTCTGTGGCGAATTCAACCGGCCTCAGCTTGGCGTGGGCCTCCATAAAAAACCCGTCTTCATTCAGGGAAAGCTTAAACATCTGGGCCAGGGCAGTATTGTCCCGCGGCACAATGGCCGAGGCCAGTACCACCAGATCGGGATGGATGCGGATCTGCCGGTCCAGGATGGGGTCCCGGACGATCACGGAGACGGCATCCCCGTCTGTTTCAACGACCGGCTTCTGATCCGGGGTGTACCGGATAAAAACCACCCCCTGGCGTCTGGCCTCCCGGTAAAGGGCCTCTCTCTGGCCGTATGTCCGGATGTCCCGATATAATACATACACCTCCATTTCCGGATTCAGCGCCTTCAGTTCCAGTGCTGAGGTCATGGTATGGGTGCAGCAGACCTTGGAGCAGTAGGGTCTTTCCGGTTCCCTGGAGCCGACGCACTGGATAAAAACAGCCCTTTTCGCCCCGGTAATCCGGGGGTCTTCCGCCTTAAGGGCCGCATCGAGATCCCGGTGCGTCAACACCCGGTTGTCCCTGTTGTACAGATATTCCACCGGGGTGTATTCTTCAGCCCCCGTTGCCACAATGACGGCCCCGTGCCTCACCGAACGATCAACGCCGTTTTGTGAAATCACGGTCTCATAATTCCCCACGAAACCGGAGGCCCCGGTGACCGCGGATTCCTTGAAAATCTCTATTTCCGGATGGGCTTCCACCCGGGCGGTCATCTCTTTCACCTTCTCTGCAATGTCGTCGCCGCGCCAGCTCCTGGAAAGACCCAAGGCGTTTCCGCCCAAATCGCCGGCCCGTTCCACCAAAAAGACATGAAACCCCTGATCGGCCAGACCCAGGGCCGCACTCATCCCTGCGACGCCCCCGCCCATCACCAGCGCCCTGCTGTCCACCGGAACCGTCGGCTGGGGAAGGGGCTGGATCAACTGGGCCCTGGCCACCGCCATCCGGACCAGGTCCTTTGACTTGCTCGTGGCCTCATCTCTTTCCTTGCTGTGGACCCAGGAACATTGATTCCTTATGTTGGACATCTCGAAAAGGTATTTATTCAACCCCGCGTCTTTCAGGGTCTCCCGGAACAGCTCCTCATGGGTCCTCGGGGTACAGGCCGCCACAACCACCCGGTTGAGCCCCTCCCGCTGGATGGCCTCCTTCATCTTGTCCTGCGTGTCCTGAGAGCAGGTGAAGAGGTTTTCCTCCACATAGAAAACCCCCGGAAGGGTGCGGGCATATTCCGCAACTGCCGGCACATCCACGATCCCTCCGATATTGGTGCCGCAGTTGCAGACGAAGACACCGATTCGCGGCGCTTCGGCAGACACATCCCTCTCATCGGGGTAGGTCCTTTCCCTGACCAGGGTTCCCCGGGCAGAAGAGAGGGCCGCCTTGGCATCGCAGGCCGCTGCACTGGCCTCCATGACGGAGTAGGGGATGTCTTTGGGTTCCTGAAAGGCCCCGCATATATATACCCCTTTTCTGGATGTCTCCACCGGGCTGAAGGTCCCTGTCTCCACAAAATCGTCCCCGTCCAGTTCCACGCCCAGACGATGGGCCGTTTCAACCAGCTGCCTCGGCGTCTCCAGTCCCACGGACAGAACCACCAGATCAAAGGTCTCCCTATGGATCCGGCCGCCCTCGTCCGCATATTCCAGGATCAGGTCTCCGGTATCGGCCTGTTCGGAGATGGAATGGATCCTGGAACGGATGAACCTGACCCCCTGTTCGTCCCTGGCACGCTCATAATACTTCTCAAAATCCTTCCCATAGGTCCTCATGTCCATGAAGAATATGGCGGCATCCAGATCGTGTTCCGAGTGCTCTTTGGCAATGACCGCCTCTTTGATGGCATACATGCAGCAGACAGAAGAACAATAGGAGTGATCGCATCGGTTGACGTCCCGCGATCCCACACACTGGAGCCAGGCGATCTTCCGGGGTTCCCGCCCATCGGAGGGTCTCTGCAGGTGACCCTGGTACGGGCCTGTGGCGCTCAGGATCCGTTCAAATTCCATGGAGGTGACCACATTGGGACTGGCGGCGTAATGATAGGTGTCAAACCGGCCCGGGTCAAAGGCCTGAAATCCCGGGGCCATGATCACGGATCCCACATTGATGGACAGGGTCTCCGGCTGCTGTGCATGGGTCTCCATGGTGACTGCGCCGGCCTTGCATGCCTCCACACACTGGAGACATTCGCAACAGTAACCGCAGTTCAGACAGCGGCCCGCCTCTTCCTTTCCCGCTTCCTCCTGATAGCCTAATTCCACCTCTTTGAAGTTGCCGGTCCTTTCCCCGAGGGGAAGCTCCGGCATATGGGCCCTTGAGCGCCGCGGTGCATCTTCGGGGATCGGGCGGTAGGCCGGGTTTTCATTGATCAGGGGGGCGCGGCCCTCTGCCATGTCGCGGCCGTCCAAATATCTGACGATGGATTCCGCGGCCTCGCGTCCCGCCGCAATGGCGCCGATAGCCACCCAGGGTCCGGTCTGGAGATCGCCGCCGGCAAAGACCCCCTTGCGGCCGGTTTCATAGGTCACCGGGTCCACTTCAGCGGTGCCCCATCTGGAAAAGGCCAGATCCGCGGCATCTTCCAGGGCCGACAGGTCGGGCGTCTGACCGATGGCGGGGATCACCTGGTCGATCTCTATATCGTACTCGCTCCCGGGAATCGGGATCGGGCGTCTCCTGCCGGAGGAATCGGGTTCCCTCAGTTCCATTCGAATGCATCGCAGCCCGGTTGCCCGCCCGTCTGTGGTCAGAACCTCCTGAGGCGCACACAGATAGGCGACGCTGACGCCCTCTGCCTCTGCCGCCTGAATCTCCTCTTCCCAGGCAGGCATTTCATCCCGGGTACGGCGGTAGAGGATCATCACTTCTTCGGCGCCCAATCGGACCGCGCATCGGGACACGTCAATGGCCACATTCCCGCCCCCGATAATGGCCACCCGTTTTCCCACCGGGGCCTTTCCATTCAGGTTCACTTCCCTAAGGAAGTCAACCCCCTGGCGAACGCCCTGGGCCTTTTCTCCGGGGATCCCCAGTTCGATCCCTTTATGTGCCCCAAGGGCCAGGTACACCGCCTGGTACCCGGTATTCATGAGATCCTCGATGCCCAGATCCGGTCCCAGGGGCGTATCGGTCTTGATCTCGACCCCCAGGTTTCGGATCAGCTCGATCTCCCTGTCCAGGACCTCCCGGGGCAGACGATGGGCCGGGATCCCCACCCGCAGCATCCCTCCGGGCTCGGAAAGGGCCTCGAAGATCGTGGATGAAATCCCTTTCCGCGCCAGGTGATAGGCGGCCGAAAGCCCTGCAGGGCCCGAACCGATAATGGCCACCTTTTCGTCCCGGCGGGGGAGGCATTCGATCTTTACATCCCTGGGATCAAACTGATCAGCGGCCAGCCTCTTGAGATCGCGGATGGCCACCGGCTCATCCACCTCGCACCGGCGGCAGGCATCCTCGCAGCCGTGGGGACAGATCCGTCCCAATACGCCGGGGAGGGGAAGGTCCTCCATGATGATCTTCAGGGCCGCTTCATACTTGCCCTGTTTCACCATCTGAACATATCCCTGCACATTGAGTCCGGCAGGGCAGGCCAGACGGCAGGGGGCCTTATCTGTCTTCTGAATGGCAAAGGCCCCGGGGATGGCCTGGGCGTATTTCTTGAAGGTGGCTTTTCGGCCAATCAGTCCCTGATCGTATTCACTGGGGAGGGACACCGGACATACCGCGGCGCAATCGCCGCATGCCGTGCACTTGCCTTCATCGATATAACGGGGAGTCTTGTGGAGGGTGACTTCGAAATTTCCTTCGCTGCCCTCGACCTGTTCCACTTCTGCGCAGGTTATCAGATTGATGTTGAGATGCCGGCCGACCTCGACCAGTTTAGGAGAGATAATTCACATGGCGCAGTCATTGGTGGGAAACGTCTTATCCAGTTCGCTCATGACACCGCCGATGGCGGGCGATTTCTCCACAAGATGAACAAAATATCCCGAATCAGCGAGATCCAGAGCAGACTGCATCCCTGCAATCCCACCGCCGATAACCATAACCGACCCGACTGTTTTTTCTGCCATGCACCACTCCTTCAACACCTGCGGCTTTCACCTGCCCGCAGTGAGTAATCCGAGTAAAACCGCCAGCCCCGATGGGACCCGCCGAAAACCTGTCTTGACAAGCTTGCTGCAAACCACTACGCTGTTTCTTTCCCGTTGCGTTCCGCAAAATTAGGTGGTTTTGGATCTGATGTCAATGATAAAATGGGCGTACTTGGATGGGCGTTCGGCACAAACTACCCTTCCCTTCATCTTGGGCCTGACGCCCGCCGCCGCGTGTGAAACCCGAGTGCTTCAAGATATCGGCGATCCTCCTCTTACCGGCACAGTTACAGTGTGCGGCGGTCCTCTCTGCAAGAACGTCCCTGGGAAAACGACCCTTGATTACACGACCTCATGATACCCACACCGCACACTCATTCTCACTGATCCCGGCCCCAGAAAGCGGGAATCGGACGGCCGAAGTCATGGGTCTGAAAACAACCCCTTCGACCGCTCTTTCACCGGATATCCCGGGGACCCGACCCTGCGGCCTCGGCATCCTGTGGTACCTTGGTCTTACCTCTCCCGGAGGGTTCTTTCTGTGGAAAAATGCGTCGTGTCAGGTTGAAAAGAGATTTTCAGCGGACTTCTTCGGGTTGGCAATATTAAAAGATCGGCAAGGACAGACGTGGCCGGCCGGCGGGAAGAAACCCGGGCAAGGAGGGTATTCGGGGACATATATCCTTCTACAACGGGATGGTAAGGATTGATTCAGCACCTTAAACCCCGTGTAACATTTTTTCGTCAAGAGACCCGCTTGAGCGCATCCAATAAGAACACTATTCTCATTTCCCCCCTGTGCGAACTGAACCCTCTGCTCGCAGGCCACATCTGCAGGGAGGTCACTCGGGTGTTCGGATATCCGACGGAAATCCATCCCCTCCTGAGCGACGTCGAATTTGTCATGGACCAGGATCGGCTCCAGTATCATTCCACGCCCATCCTCGAAAGGCTTGCCCAGGCGGCCCCGCCCAACGCACTGAAGGTGTTGGCCATTGTGGCGGTGGATCTCTTTATCCCCATCCTTACCCATGTCTATGGCGAGGCCCAGTTGGGCGGACGGGCATGCGTGGTCTCCACCTTTCGGCTCAGAGAGGGGCTATTGCCGGCCAGCCATCCAGAGGATTTGCGTTTCCGGCTTGTGAAGGAGGCGGTTCATGAGCTTGGACATACCTTTTCGCTCCACCACTGTAAGGATCCCTCCTGTATCATGCATTACTGCCGTAGTGTAAAGGATGTGGACAAGAAGTCTATGGAACTCTGCCGCTATTGCAGGATCTTGCTGAACGATGAGATAAAGAGAAATTCGGGAATTGAGGAATTGAGGAATTGAAGAATTATTTCTCTCTCAGCACGTTAAGCCTTCGACTTCAGGATTCAACGCACTGAAACAGAGCAGGGGTTCCTATATCAAGCCTCTGGGTCGGCAATCGGTCTAAGCGGCTCTGAGAAATTTCCGGGTCAGTCTTTCCCATCCAAGGGCCGGCATATTTCCAAAAATATCCGTCCCCAGGTCCCCGCCGTCCGCTGCAAGAGGCCCGGCGACCTCTTCTATGAGCTGATAGAGGTCGTTCACCTCGGTTTCCATAAAGACCTCGGTTTCCCGGTGAATCATCAATTTCTTGAGATCGTGGCGAAGACCCGTGGAATGGACGCTCATGACCCAGCCTTCTGAATAGGGGTCACTGCCGGCCAGGGACCCGTCCTCCCAGAGCCTCGGGTTGACGGCCACCACGATCCCGCTGACAGGGGAAAGGATGTTTGCCTCAAGTTTCCCCCGGGACGCCACAATATCCGGCCGGTCCTGGCGGACCTCCCGGCCCAGCAGGGGAGACCGGATGCGGTCAAAAGGGCCCAAGAGGCCTGAGGCGAACGCATCGATGCCCACCCGGACCCGGGCCCCGTCCTCCACCTTGACCCACGCGTGCCCCGGGTGAAAATAGTATCCCTGGGGAACCATGAATCCTTTCACTTCCATCGGATCAATCGGCTTGACCACCGTGTGAACGGCAAACTGATCATTATAGAACTGATCAAACCCGCAATTCTCACAATGATAATCATGGTGACACGCCCGGAATTCGATGCGTCCCTTCATATGGTGGATGCACGGCCGTCGGGAGAGGGGCCTTGCTCTCAACTTGTCCTTCCAGGAGACGATCTTCCCCCGTTTTCCCGTGAGCCCCATCCCCTCCTGCATGCCGCTTCGGTTCCGATCGGCGGCTTTTCCCAGGGCCTTGTCGAATTTACAGGAAATACACGCATAATTGGTCTTGCAGAACTTCCGGGAAACCACCCCGCCCTGCATCCAGATGCAAGGCGACCGTTCCCCGGGTGATCTTCGGTTTACCTGATGTGGCGCCATATCCATCTCCATGGTCGCAGATAGGTTCAAGGCGGAGGGACTCGGTTTCACGTCTCCCTCCCGGTCGAACCGCGCCCGTTGCCGTCTGCGGCCCTGTCCATACGAAATTTCCGTTCATCGTGCCGTCCCAGAGGCGTCGTCTTTGCCTCACCCCCGAATCCCTGGGGGGGAATGGCCGGCACGGGGAACATCTTCGGCTCACGTCTTGAGGAAGGTCCTGGTGAGATTTTGCCAGCCCAACCCTGGGAGATTTCCAAAGATGTCATCGGCAAGATACCCCCCGTCCGCGGCCAGCGGCCCTGCGACCTCTGCCACCATGGTTTCCAGTTTCCCGATCTCATGGTCCATCCAGGTGATGGTGTCAGCATCTGCCATAAGGGCGTTGACGGCCTTCTTAACGTCGGGCGTCCGTATCATAAAAACCCACCCCTCTTCGTAGGGGTTCTCATTGGCAAGCCCGGGCCTTTCACTCAATGCCGCATTCACTTCCATGATCACCCCGTTTACCGGCGAAAGGACCTCCGCGTCATTCTCTTTCCGCTTCAGTCCCCAACCCGGGCGATCCTTGTCCACCTCCTTACCCATGAGGGGAAGATCCATGACGTCGGCCCTTCCCAGAAGTTTCAAGGCAAAATCATCCATCCCCACCCGGATACATCCGCCACTTTCGATCCTGGCCCATGTGTGTCCGTTATGAAAATAATATCCCATCGGAACATTGAAACCTTTTACCTGTTGCGTCTCGTAGGGAATCGTCTTGGTCTTCATGCTCCACACGTCCTCGAAAAACTGATCGAAATCACACGTGGAACAGGCGTAGTCATAGGCGCAGGCGCGGCTGGCGACGCGGCCGGTCAGGCTGTGCCTGCACACCCGGTTCAGACCGGGCCGTTTCCGCATGGCGTCCTGCCAGCTAATCTGTTTTCCTTTCTTCACCTTCCCCCGCATCCCCAGATCATACTTACAGGTGGTGCAGTCAAAGAAATTGTTGCAATTCTTGAATTCCACGGCACCGGCCTGCATCCAGATGCAGGGATGGCTTGTAACCGCCCGCTTATCCGGTTTAACCATCCATACCTGGCCTCCCAGGACAGTGGGGATATCCGACCCGGCGGTTAAATCCTGGTCAGCCCCTTTCCTGTATGAAGACCCGTACCCGATCTCGCTTCTTCTGCCCTTCTTGATCTCTTCGGCCATTTTTTTCTCCTTTTCTTTTATTCGTTGGGTGTGGTGTTGCCCTAATTATAGAGCAAGGCCTGTGCCATTTGAGGCGACCGATCCTTGTTCTGAGGATAACCTATTGATATTTAATATAATGTCAGGATGTGAAGGGCTGGCGGGGGAATCAGAGAAGATTTTTTATGCAACAGACATGCTGCATATTTCAACATCTCTTGGCAAAACATATTTTGCTAATCCCTGTTTATGGGAAATAGTATATTAAATTAAATGACTTGCATATGTGTTGTGATTTGCAACACCCCCGTAGCGCTTTTCTACAATAGGGAGTGGGTATCTGCTGCCAGGACATCACGCCGAGCCCTGAAAGGGAGGAAATCGTCGAAGATCGTTAGGGCCGGGCCCCATCCCTGATATGGGACAGCCGGGGCCGAGGCCTTTCTGCGTCAATGGGATATGCCGGGGATTGACTGACATATGGAATTCAGCCCAAGGATGCGGTGAAAGGAAAAACCCGAAGCACTTCTTGGGGATTGTGACGGATCCAACCATAAGAACTGCTCTTGACAGGGTGCCGTCCAAGGGACTTTTTATGAGCGATCATCCATTATTGCTCTCCGACAGCCCCTCTGAGAGGTAGACGTACAAATCTGTCACCTTCAGATCCAATTCAGCCGTGTTCCGGGCGCAGGAGAGATGAATGTGGCACTTGGGACAGGCGGTTATCAGCGTATCGGCCCCGGTCTGCAACGCCTCATCCAGCCGCTCAATGCGCATGGCCTTTGAGCAGTTGGAGCACTCCATCCACGCACTGGTGCCGCAGCACAGTGCATTTTCTCTGTTGCGGCCCATCTCCACCAGGCGGCTTTCCGGGATCAGTTTCAACAGTTCTCGAGGTTGCTCATAGAGACCTGCCCCCCTGCCCAGCCGGCATGGATCGTGAAAGGTTAACGCGCCGTTTTGGGAAGGCTTGAAAGAAAGCCCGGAGCCCGGCAGTTCACGGGCCAGGAATTCGGTCATATGAAGGGTTTCAAACGGGAGTTCCCCAAAATATTTGGGATAATGTGTCTTAAAGGTGGTATATCCTTCAGGGCAACTGAAGAGGACGGTCTTGGCCCCTGAGGAGGCGATTACCTCCATATTGCGTTCGGCCAATTTGCGGAAGGTCTCCTCATTTCCGCTCCATAAGGCATCATGCCCGCAGCACCGTTCTTCATTGCTGATAACAGGGGTAATCCCCATCCTGTTGAGAATGGTGAGGACCCCCCGTGCGCTCTGGAGCGGTGATATATCCAGGTAGTTAAAGATAACGTTAAAATAGGGAAGACACCCCACAAAATAGAAATACTCTCCTTGGTCTGAAAAAACGCCCGTTTCCCCGGCCCAATCCGTGCGCCGCTGTCGGACTTCACCCGTCTGGAGCCCGGCAATGGATTGCAGCATACCGTGATGACTCTCAAAAGGGAGATTCCCGGTCCGCCGGGCCTTCTGCCGGAAGGACCGGATGAATTCGGGGAAATCGATCTCGACCGGGCACCTTGTGCTGCATCGTGCACAGCTCAGGCACGCCCATATCTCATGGGCCCCGGAAAGATCTCCGTCCGGTTCCTTCATGGCCCGTTTGATCATCTGACGGGGCGAAAAAGAAGGAAGCACCCTGCTGACCGGGCAGCTCCCGGTGCATACCCCGCATTCCATGCAGTAATCGATCTGGTTTTGAGTAAGCTCCATTGTCTGTTCCGTTTTATTGATGAAATAGCATTGGCGAGGAGAATTCATTTATATGTTGTGACCGCTCTACAGCTGTCCTCAATACCATGAAGCGCCCCCTGCTGCAAGCTAAAATTGGCCGGAGCCCCAAACTGCGTTTCCCGCATGGGCGCATCTGCAGGGGATATTAAACGATGACCGATTCATCAATTCACTGGCTGGGTCGGACCAAACTTTTCCAGTATCTTTTTGTAGGCGGCGTTTATCTCCAGATCCGATCTGGCCATGAGGGTCTTGAGATCCCCTCTGTCGCCTGAAACCACCATTCCCCCATCCATGGGGATCCGGCCCAGAAAGGGAACCCCCATCTGGGAGGCCATGAGTTCGCCGCCGCCCGTCCCGAACATCGGCACGGTCTCACCGCAACCTGAGCATATCAGACCGCTCATGTTTTCCACGACCCCCAGGATCTTCATGTCCACCTGTCGGCAGAAATTAATCGATTTCCGGACGTCCGCCAGGCTGATCTCCTGGGGGGTGGTCACAATAACCGCCTCTGCATCAGGGATCGTCTGTGCCACGGTCAACGGCTCATCTCCGGTGCCCGGCGGCGAATCCACCAGCAGATAATCGAGGTCTCCCCATTCAATATCAGAGATGAACTGCCGGATGGCGCTGATCTTCATCGGTCCCCGCCAGATCACCGCCGTATCCTTGTCTCCAAGCATCATCTCCAGGGTGACGATGCGGAGGGTGTCGGAGAAGCGGTAGGGCCTGACCACCCCTTCTTCGCTCATATCAAAACCGCCCTGAACGTTCATGAGCCTCGCAATGGTGGGGCCGTGCAGGTCCACATCCAGGAGCCCGACCCGGCTGCCGTTTTGGCTCAAGAGGAGGGCAAGATAGGCGGCCACCGTACTTTTCCCCACCCCGCCCTTTCCGCTCATCACCAATATCTTCCGGCCGATGCGTCCAAGATTGGCCTCAATCATCTTGTCCTGCTGGGCACGCTCAAAATCGCCGGGGGTGTTGCATGCAGCATTTTCCATGTCCCGAATCCTTTCATTTCCTCGCTTCAGTATAAAAAAGAGGCCTCCCCGCACCCCATCCCTGGTATGCTGGGAAGGCCTCTTTTAGGTTCAATAAGGTCTCTGTTACAGCTCAAGCCATGAGTCCGAATATAGCGACTCGCCTAAGATCACCTTGGCCGTCTTGACATAGCCCTGCAACTCCTTTGTAAGGGCACCCATATCGATGGCTTCGCCGTCCATGACCTTGTGAATAATCTCCACCACGTCGGGTCGCTTTCCCCGGGCAATGGCCACCAGCTGATCATCGTAGGCATCGGCGATACAGGAATACATCCCCTTCCTCTCCAGCATGACCATATAGGTCTGATTGAGGATCGGCCTGAGATGATCCGGCGGTCCGTTGGAGATATTGGAGAGTCCGCAGGTGGACTTGACGCCGGGGAACATATCCGGAAGCATCTCTTGAAAGGCGAGCAGGCTGAGTGCCTGCGGCTGCTGGATATTCACCGGGGTCACAATCCCGTCCACAAAGATGTCTTCATTGGGCACGCCGGCCTCATTGGCGGCGTATATCAGCTCGGCAGCCAGGGCGCCCCGCTCGTTTTCGTCCCTGGGGAGGCCTTCCGGTCCCCACATGAGGGCGATCATGTTGGCCTTGTACTTGACTGCTAAAGGGATCATCTTTTCATATCGTTCAGGCCGGCACATGATGGAGTTAATAATGGCCTTCCCCTGGTGCACCGAAAGTCCCGCTTCCATGGCCTCGACGTTGGAGGTATCGAGGCAGAGAGGGGGCGAATCCCCGATGGCTTCCTGCACCGTCTTGACCACGAACTCCATCAACTCGGGTCCGCCCTTTCTGGCGGGGCCCAGGTTGATGTCGATCCAGTCCATCCCCTTTTCCTTCTGGCGCTTGGCCTCTTCGGCAATGGGGCCCGGATTTTTTTCCTTAAAGGCCTTGCCGATCACCGTGCTGATGACATTTAAATTTTCACCAATCAATAACATGGGCACACTCCCCCTTCTTCTGGTTTGTTCCGAGATCAAGGTCTCATGTTGTCTATTGGGCCGGCCGGGCTTGCTGGCCCCGGCACGGCAAGTTCCAACTCCTGGTTTTCATTCTACTTTGCTGCCATGTCCTTGAGGTATTTGGGTATCAGAGAGGCGTCCCTGGGCCCGATTAGAATTTCCCAGTCAGGCAGTTCCTCTTCCATCTCGCCGCTGATGGAGGCGGCGTAGCCGGGGATGATGATCTTCCGGTGCTTCACCTTGTCGGCGATGCCGCACTTCTTCACAAACATGCCCACCACGTCTCCGGAGAATTTTCCTGCGGCCCATGCGGTCATGACCGATAGGCCTTCCGTATCCAGGATCAGCAGCCAGCTCGGCACCCGGCTCCCTTCTATTTCACCGCTGACGATAAAGTAGGTCAGAGAGAAGTTGGTGGTCACCAGGACCGGAGAATTCTCGTCCGGCGAACCGATCTCGTAGATCCCCTCTGTAACGGTCATGGGACGTTGCGGGTCTGTGTAGATATTCAACCGCTCCAGGAGGAGGGAAAAGAGACTTCCACCCTTGAAATCCGAGAGGATGGCGATCCCTCCGTATTTGGCGATCAGCATGGACGCAATGAGGGTCTCCATGTCCAGGTTGCTCGCCATTTCACAGGGGAAGGTGATGGTGGGAAACCCGAGGGACTTGTTGCCGGCCTTGAGTGCGGCCCTTCGGATGGACACCTGATCCTGCAGGAGCGGTTTGATCTCCCTGGCCCCTGAATCGAGCACCAGATCCTTCAGCCCCATCCCCGTCAGCTTATCGCTGAGGGCGATCAAATCATCCATATTGTCCGCCTTAACGGCCAGGGGGAGTCCCTTTTCTTTTGCCAGGTTCCCCATGTCTTCGGCATTGGCCGCGGTCGCTGCGTACAGAAGCGGCTTTTTGAATGCGCAGGCCTCCACCGCAGCCTTCATGGCGTCAACGTTCTCTGTCATGAGCACCAAATTGAATTCGCTCTCCGTGGCGATCTTCTTGGCAGCAGCCGCAAACGCCGCCGCATCGCCCGCATCCTTCAGGGCTACCAGCTCGGGCCTCAGATTGAGGCCCACCCTCTCAAACTGAAGGGCGTTCCACTCCTTCAGTTTGGTATCCAGGGCGGCCGGGTCCATATCCGAGGCGACCATGGCCCCGAGTCCGGTCGGATTGTAAAAGGTTTTTTCATGCCTGAACATGACGGTCTCGCCGCCCGTCTTGAACGCCCTTGTGCCGGCCCCGATGGCAACCGGCCGGATCGGCGGGGCAGAGGCCTCTGCCAACTGGGCCCGGGCCTCATCCGACACATACGGGCAGCTGTCCAGTTCCGCCTTGCCCGCGGCCAGATTCATGGCAAAGGCGAGGCATGTGGGTACGCCGCACTCCCCGCAGTTCGTTTTAGGCAACAGCTTAAATATCTGAATTCCAGTTAATCCCATAATGTACTCCTCATCTATGGGGACGCAGGAGGCCGCAGACACCCACAGATGACTTAATCTGCAGGGTCTGCGTCTACCCGCGTCCGGAAAATGAATTGGCGCTTATCCCTTACCCTACGATCGGGTCCATCTTCAAGGCCGGATGGTCCTTTTCCTTGAGAAAGGCCATGACCGATTCCTCGTCAATGCCCACGGTCTCATCCGCGATTCTGTCATATAAATCGGGGACCCCAAGCTCTTCTCCCCGCTTCATGAGCCGCTCCTTGATCTCCTCTTTGAGCGATTTGGGCATCCAGACCATGCGAAGGAGCCCGCCGTCCCCTGCGATGAACTTGCGCTGGGTGATATTGAATTTACCATGACCCACGAAGCCGGGCGAGGACTGTCCCCCCCCCATGACCCCGGCCAGGGTGGTAAATTTCATTCCGCACGGGGTCTCGCCGGTGTAGTCCCGGTGAACCGTCATGACCCCGTTGCACCCCGGAAGCACCGCGGCAATGCACTCACAGCAGCCGCAGGTGGTCATGGGGTCATGGACAATGCTGTAAAAGTTGTAGTGGTCGACCGTCTGCCGAGAGGCCTTGAACACGAAGTCGTTCACCCCTTTGAACTGCCCCAATACCGGGTCCAAGACCTCGCCCTTTTTCACGGGCTGGTTGGGACCTGTGGGATTGATCTCAAAGGAGGCCTTGCAGTCCATCCAGTTGTAGGCGCCGCACAGTCCGGTCCGCTCCGGGCTCACCATGCAGACATGGCTCGGGGCAAAGGACTGGCAGAGGGTGCAGGAATAAAAGGTCTCCACACTCTCGTCCGTCATGCTCTCCACCCGCTCATCCCTGGCCTTGTATTCGGCCCTGGCGGTCTTCGTGAGCTTATCCACGTCTTCCTTCTTCGTATACAGGGTCACCTGGACCTTATCCAGGATGCTCCCGAAGTCCTGATGAAACTTGGCGTGAAGGATGGTCCCGATATCCTTGAGGGTAAATCCCTTCTCGATGGCCGGCTCACCTACCCGGATCCAGGAGATATCCCGCTGCCCGATGTGCATAATGCCCTGGGCATAGTTGATGAGGTGGTGGATCTGCCGTTCCAGGATCGGCTCGAAGTCGGCCTGCATCTCCCGGCCGGCCACCTGAACGAAAATCCCCAGTGGGAGCCTGTCTCCCTTTTTCACGTCCTTGACGTCAGGACCGATGACCTCTGTCTTACCGTCTTCTATGGCGTTCATATCCGCCATCTTGCACAACTCGGTGCACTGGGTCTTGCCGCCGCCCATCTCCATATAGAGGTCGTCTTTTCGGACCCGCTCGCCTTCGAAGGCCGGGCCGTAGGCCAAGGGGATGTCGATCTGCGTGATGCTCACCTTGAGCCCGCGAATCTCGATGGATCTCTGGGGCATTTCATCGTGACCCACGTTGGCCACCACGTGTTCATAGGTGCAGACGCCTGTAGGCAGGATCTCCGGAATATCCGTATCCGCGATGGTGGGAAATCCCCAGTTCACGCATCCGGCCGCATTGGCCGCCCACTCGGCATTGACGTCGCCCAGAGCGTTGACGAACGCAAAGATGCGGTTTTTCTGATAGGCCAGCATCTTCTTATAGTCTCCCGGCTGGATGCCGCCGAAGGACATGCCCGCCCGGTTGGCAAAACCGAGGGCGAACACCGCAGCGGAGATATCCGGCCCAAAGGGGACCAGACGGGTGTTCCAGCCGATCTGGACCTTCTGCTCCAGGAGCTGCTCCGTGAAGGTGGTGTTGTTCTGATTGGCGGCCATAAAAACATAGATGGTCTTGAGCTGATACTCCTCGGCCATCTTCTTGGCGGTGGCCGAATCGGGGGCCGCGCCCACGATGGCGGCAAACCCCGGGGCCGTGCCGTCCACGAACTCCACGCCCCGTTTTCTCATGATGGCGTCATCGGCCGCACCCAGCCAGATCTTGCCGTTGTCCACATCCGGGTCTTCCACCTCGGGTTGATAAAAATCCGGGTCTTCCACATACCGGATGGCCTCTGAGATCTCCTCGGCAAAAATCGCCCCCATCCCTGCATCCAGGAGGGGTCCCAGGTAGGGAAGGTGGCAGTCCTTTTTCACATGGGGCGGCAACAGGCTCCGTGCAAATTCCAGGGGTTTTTTCGCCGAATCCAGATCCGTCACCTTGATCCCGGTCAGAGAATATATAATGGGTAAAAAATAGGCGGTATTGGGAAACTCCAGCTTCTGGCTTCCGCCGTAGGTTTCCAGGGCCCGCTTGTAGGTCCCTTCCGCCTTTGAGACAATATTGTAAGCGCCTTGAATGGCCGCAAACGCTACTAATTTTGACATGGTGTATGTCCTCCCTTCTTAAGAGGTGTTTTTCGGTTTACGCCGCCTCCAGCTTCTGCCGGTCAGCCATATCCATGAGGACCCTCTCACGCGCCTTGTCGATGCCGAGGGCCTTCCGCTTCTTGTCAATATGGGCGATCATCTTGTGGGCGTGCTTGATCGGATCCACCTCCAGATCCCACATGCCGCCATAGAGGCCCTCCAGTTTGTTATACAGGTAGTCTTCGAAGACCGGCGAGCCGCTCACGGGCATGGTCACGCCGAAAACGGTATACACGCCTGCGGTCACAAAATAATGGCCGATGCTGATGGCCTTTTCACTCATCCATTCGGGCGCGGATCCGGCGGCCGGAAGGTCGCTGATATCCTCGCCCAGGCCCCCGGCCTTGACCACTTCGGTCGCCGCCATGAGGATCCGGCTGTTATCCACGCATGAACCCATGTGCAGTACAGGCGGAATGCCGACCGTCTCACAGACCTCGGCCAGCCCGGGACCGCAGTAAACAGCCGCCGATTCGGGCGTCAGGAGTCCGGCCTTGGCGCAGGCAATGGCGTTACACCCGGTGGTAAGTACAATCACATCATGCTTGATCAATTCTTTTACAACGGCGATATGCCCCGCATCCAGCGAGGTTCGAGCGTTGTTTCACCCAACCACTCCGCCGATACCCCGTATGCGGCCGTTGATGATGTTGTCATTTAAGGGCGTATAGGATCCCCGGAAGGTCCCGCCCAGATGGTAGTTGATCGCCTCGTAGCTGAATCCGGCGACCAGGTCATGCCTGTCATTCGGAATCATGACCTCCTTTTCCCTGTTGGGGAAGTTTTCGATGCCTGCCCTGACGATCTTCTTGGCATCTTCAAAGGCGGTGTGTTCATCAAATTCTATATGAATGGTTTCGCCTGATGCGATCCTGGCACGCGGGTTGGTGGTAATCACCTTTGTGTGGAAACACTGGGCCACACTGGCGACATTCTCCATGATGCACTGTACATCCACCACCATGGCGTCTACCGCGCCGGTGATAATGGCCAGCTCCTGCTGCAGGAAATCACCGCAGAGTGGGATCCCGTGTCTCATCAAAAGCTCATTGGCCGTGCAGCAGATGCCGCTCAACTGGATCCCTTTGGCCCCTTTGCTCTTGGCCAGTTCCAACATCTCGGGGAGCTCGGAGGCCTGTACGATCATCTCGCTCAAGAGGGGCTCGTGGCCGTGGATGACGATGTTGACATGATCTTTTTTCATCACCCCCAGATTGGCCTGACTCTTCAGGGGATAGGGGCAGCCGAAGAGGACGTCCTGAAGGTCGGTGGCGATCATGGAGCCGCCCCAGCCGTCGGCGATGGCTGCCCGGCTGCACTGTTCCACCAGATTCTCATAATGCTGGTCCACGCCGATATGGGTCCGGTGCATGATCTCCACGATCTCCCGGTCGATGCCTCTCGGGGTGACGCCCAGCTTTTTCCAGAGTTCATACCGTTTTTCCGGGGCCCGCTTGATGGTGCAGACCTCGCCGGTCTGCTGTCCCCACTGGCCCAGGGCGACTTCACCCACTTCCACGGCGATCTCGTCAATATCCCGGTCCAGGATTTCGCCGTTCTCCCCCTCTACGGTGATCTCTACGCCGAAATCAGGGGCGATCTCAAGGAGCTTCTTGGTATCTTTAATGTGATAATCGTCGGTTTCCTTTCGAGCGGCCGCCAGAAAGGTCTCTGCAACCCCCCTGCCATGGTCTGAATGGGCCGCGGCGCCGCCGGCAACCATCCGGGCGAAATTCCTGGCAGCGATAGTCTCGGGCGTGGCCCCGCACAGACCCTTGCGGGTATCCTTCCCCTCTATGCCCCCCTTGGGCAGGGGAAGCCTGCAAGGCCCCTGGGCGCAGTTCTTACAGCACGTTCCCTGGGCCCCGATATTACAGGGCTTCATGCTCTGAGCCCGATCGAAGATGGTCTCGATCTCCATCTCCCTCGACCTCACGATCATCTCCTGGCTCGCCACATCCAGGGCCAGATCTTCCGGCCTGGGCGGCTCAGCCTTTTTCTTTGCTGAAACAACCTTACTCTTGACTTCTTCTGTCGCCATTATGAGGTTCCTCCTCTTTCCAATTGCGATTTCGGGTTCTAAATCCGTTTATGAATACGATTGATGGCTGCAATCAGTTTCTCAACCATGTCCATCTGCTGGCCTGCCGGAGTTTTGGCAACGGCCTCTCCTTCGCGAGCCTTTTGCCCGGCCTCGTGTTTTTCTCTTTCCTGGGCCCGCTTGTATCTCAGGGCCTTCAGGTCCTCTGTTTCCTTGGCCTTGGCGTCTGCCTTGGCCTTCTCTTCCGCTTCCGCCTTGGTCTTGGCCTCTGCATCGGCCTTGGCCTTGGCCTCTGCCTCTGCCTTGTCTTTCGCTTCCGCCTCGGCTTTGGCCTTGGCTTCGGCGTCTGCCTTGGCCTTTTCTTCGGCCTCTGCCTTGGCCTTGGCTTCAGCTTCAGCCGTGGCCTTTGCGTCGGGTTCCGCCTTTGGCGCTACCGCTTTATCGGGCTTTGGCTCGGCCTTTTTGGCCTCTGGTTCGGCTACAGCCTTCTCTTCTTTCTTGGGAGGCGCAGGGGCAGCCTTTGCCTCGGTTTTCGGTTTGGCCGGGGCCTTCTCAGGTTTGGGAGCAGTCTCTGCAGGACCGAAATCCAGGTTGGGCTCAGGAGACAATGAGATCAGATCCGCCTCCTCCAGCGGCAATAGTTTTGAGATCTCCTGAACGTCGGCGGCACTTCCCCCATTGCTCAAAAGCTCGATAAACGAACGGACCATACGAACCGATTCGGGATGCCTCAATATCACCACCGAAGACCCGGCAAGCAGATAGCATACCGCCCCCACACATTCCATGAGGATGGCCCTTTTTTCCGGGTCGCCCAATGTGGGCATCTCTCCAAGGGGAAGGCCCGCTTCTTTGCACTTCCAGATCTCGTTGCCCAGGTTGGTGATCATGGGAATCTGAAGTTTATCGTCTTCCTGGGTCAGTGCGGCCATCATGATGCGCTCCATGACCGAGTAGGAATATTCCAGACCGTACCCAAGACCGCCGGTTGTGGGGTCGATGACAATCTTGTTTGACTGAACCCCTAAATTACCCAGAAGGATGTTGAGCTGTTTTGCGAGGTTCACGTCGATGGGCGAGGACGCAATGACCGTATGACCGTACCCCAGGGCGCTTGCACCCACCCCTTTGTGGTTGGCTTCTTCCACCGGACCCAGGCCCAGATTCTTGCCTTCGCATACCTGGGAAATCTTTTTGAGGACCTCTTCATCCTTCTGGTTGTTTGCCGTACCCCACAGGATAACCGGCACATCCACCGCGTCTGCAACCTTCTTGGTGACCTCGGCCGCCTCGTCCGGACTCCTGTCCATTCCATTGGGGTCGGTGCTCTTAAGTTGAAGCACGATAATGTCGGCCCCGTACTCGTCAACACATTTTTTGGCCCAGGTCTCAGGTGAAGAAATAACATCCTTAAACGGGGCAACGGCCGCTGCAGGCCATTCATTGGAAGGGTCGTAATCCCAGATCTCCATCGCGATTTTCGGGGGATTCGGCATATCTCCCTCGAAGACATGAAATGGATACGAAGTCTGACCCCCCAACGTCACAGCGCCACTGCCGGTTCCGACCGTGGTATTCCCTATCTTTCCGGAATAGGGCTGTTTGGGAATTTCAAAGGCCAATGTCTTTACCTCCTTCTTCCATGCTGTTGTTAATAATCTGCGGCCGTCTGAAACACTGCCGCCAACCATAAATACTGAGTAAACCCTTATACGAAAAAAATGTCTTAAACATTTCTTTGTGAAAAAAATAACATAGAAAATGCAAAAAAATACCTCACCTGCGGAGGCTATTGCAAAGCAAATTAGATGAATCTCAATTCATTGTCAAGAATTTTTTGCAGTAATTTAAGCGGCTTTTCTCTCTTTGACCCTTTCTATATATTGTGGGTAAAAAAGAAAAAAATACAACATATAGCGATTATCAGTTCAAATGTTGCTATATCCTTCGCCGCACAACCGGTTTCATGCAACGCCTATCACCGGTAACCCCGTCTTTCTCCGCTATAGGATGGCATCGAAGATGCGGTAGGCCGCTGCGACAGCCGGATTTTCTATTCCCAGCTCACTGGTAGGTCTGCCTTTCAGATCAAATTCCTGCAGTTCCCCGTCTTCGGGCACCGTTCCGACAAAATCCAGATTATATTCGGCCAGGGCCTGCTCCAGGGCCTGGGCCTGATCCTCTCTGAAGCGGTTCACCAACACCATCTTACGGCCGATATTCAACGAGAGTTTATCTGCCAGCTCCACGATCCTCGAAGCCGCCTGAAGCCCTCTTCGCGTGGGATCCGAAACCACGAGAAGTGCTTCGATATTATTGGTGGTCAACCGGCT
This sequence comes from Deltaproteobacteria bacterium, assembly GCA_021737785.1. Taxonomy (NCBI): domain Bacteria; kingdom Pseudomonadati; phylum Myxococcota; class Myxococcia; species Deltaproteobacteria bacterium. The sequence goes on along the minus strand of JAIPDI010000037.1, from coordinate 9,901 downwards.
CATATGTTCCATGCCGGCCTCATTGTCCATGACCACGGAGGTGTAGTTCGCAATCAGTTTCTCCAGGGACTGGGTCAAGAGGGTATTGGCAGCGCAGTAGCATCCGGCCCCTTCAGGCCTTCCCATAACGATCAGATCAAAGCCGTCCGCCTCCACGACCGCCTGCTGGAGCTTCATCTCCATGAAAATATCTTTTGTCATGCCGCTGGAGGCCCCCGTCTTCATCTGCTCCCTGGCGTCTCCCAGGGTTTCTTCAACCTCCAGCCCCAAAACCTCATTCAGATTGGCGTTGGCATCCGCGTCCACAGCCAAGACCGGAATCCTCCCCTTTTCCACCAGATATTTGACCAGCATCCCGGCGATGGTTGTTTTGCCCGTTCCCCCCTTCCCTGCAAGGGCGATCGAATAGGTCATTGCTGTCTCCCTCTTCTTATCAAACAGATTTTGATTGATATCTTTATGACGATTTGTTATAAAAAAACGATTTTACACAGCCGGTTGCGCAAGATTTAAGTATCTGTGATGACACTAAAAAATTATACATGGGACCAATTCAAAGCAGATTTTATATCCGGAATCTCCATGTCCGAGTTCCAGAGATGGTTATCAAGGGCATCCCTGAAGGAAATCAACGCCCGCCAGGTTGTTGTAGAGGTTCCGAACAAATTCATTGCCCACTGGCTGCAAGAGAACTACACGGATCAGATTCAAACCATTTTCAAACATAATTTCAACACCCTTCCGGAGATTCGCTTCACTTATGCCGACCCTCCGGATCCTATACAACCACAAATCAAAGGGGTCGTCAAGGGACGCAACAGTCCCCTCTTTCACGGGATCGACCCCCATAGCACCTTTGGTGACTTTGTTATGGCCAATTGCAACCGTCTTGCCTGCTCTTCAGCCCTGAGCGTTGCACAAAGGCCCGGCAGCGACTACAATCCGCTCTATATATACAGTGAACTCAGCTTGGGAAAAACACATATCTTGAATGCCATCGGCAACCTGGTCCTCCAAAACAACCCCCGGGCAAATATCACCTATCTAACCGCCGATCGGTTCCTCAATGAGGTCTCAGGCACCTTGGACGCCCAGCATCCCGATCGCTTCCGGGAAACAGAGAAGACCCCTGATTTTCTTCTCCTGGATGACATTCACCTGATCGCCGGTCAGCGCAAACTCCAAGCAGAACTATTGGCACTCTGCAGCTCGTGCCTCGAATCCGCCGGTCAGTTGGTGGTAACAGCCGCTTATGCGCCCGGCAAGATCCGGAATCTCCTCCCCCAACTGCGCTCACGTCTCGAATGGGGTCTTATAGCAGAGATCCGTCCCCCAGGTCAAAGGACTAAGGTCAAAATTATAAAAAAAATAGCCGGAAACGAAAAACTCACCCTTCCGGACGACGTGGCCTTTTTCCTGGCAAACACCACCGATGACATGAAAACCCTGATCCAGCATATCGGAAGGATCAAAGACCACTTTTTTTCTCATAAAAGACCCATAGACCTCTCCGTGGCCGAATTGATAATTAAAGCGGCGTCTCCTTCAAGCTGTATTGACATTAATCATATACAAGGCGTCACGGCGAAATATTTCAATATTTCTTTAGCCGACCTGTTATCTGATAAGAGAGGACGGCCCTATTCATACCCGAGGCAGGCGGCCATCTATCTCAGTAAGAAACTGACCCCCCTTTCCCTAAAGGAAATAGGACGTGCATTCGGTAACAGGCATCATTCTACTGTCATATATGCGGATAGGTGTATACGGAAGGCTAAAGCTAACAATGCAAAAATATCACAAGATATCGATGACATACAAAATCTTCTGTTTTAATTGAGGCATTATGGGAGAGGGAGCCTCGGCCCTGCAACCGCCTCTGGTGGCATGATGATGATTTGGCCTTTACAATGCCGGAATTCACGTTTCAAAAACCTGTTCAAACTATTTCGAAGGCCTGTTGAAAGCTTGGATTTTTACAAAAATTATAGGGGGGGCATTCGAAACTGATGAAACGCGTATCAGAGATGGATGATAAGTTTTAGCCATTATTTCAAATAGATCGTCCATGTATTAACAAATAGACAATTCTTATTAGGATTGTTGTCTTTTCTATATCTATACATACACTAATACCCAGCTGCCGGAGGCAAAAAATGGAAATCCAAATCGCCAGGTCTGAACTCCTCAAATCTGTTTCAAGGGTTCAAAGCATTATTGAAAGAAAAAGCAGTATGCCTGTTCTCTCAACCATACTTTTTGACGCCTCGGGTCCGACCGTTCGTCTTTCAGCCACAGATCTTGAACTCGGCTTTCAGGAGACGCTTTCGGCAGACGTCAAACAGGAGGGCAGCATCACCATTTCGGGAAGAAAGCTCTTTGAAATTCTCAAGGAAAGCAATTCCGAAACATTCACTATTAAGAGCAAAGAGAACAACAGGGTCCATCTATCAGACGGCGTGGCCCGATTTGATCTCGCATGTATCGCGCCCGACGAGTTTCCGGCGTTTATCGAACCTGAGGGCGTTGCCATGGTTCAGATGGACGCAAACATTCTGGCGGATATGATCAATAAGACCATTTATGCCATAACCATTGAAGAGGCCGGTTTCAAACTGTCCGGAGTTTTTACCGAGAGGGTTTCCCATAATGAAACCCATTATCTGAGAATGGTAGCCACAGATGGGCACAGACTCTCGATGATCGATAAGCCTGTTCCAGGTATTGAAACTTTGGATCTGGCCCAGGGGGTGATGATCCCCAGAAAGGGGATGTCTGAACTGAACCGGCTGGCGTCCGAGGAGGGCGTTGTGGAAATCGGATTTAAACAGAAGGATTGCGTGGCAAAGAAACAGAATGCGTTGCTGGTCATGCGACTCCTGGAAGCCAAGTTTCCGGATTATCAGGCGGTCATCCCGACGGAGGCCGCTTTTTCCATATCCTTGAAGCGGTCTTCACTGTTGGAAGCCATGCGGAAGATGCTGATCTTAAGCAATGAACGGTATCGCGCGGTGAAGATAACCTTGGAGAACGACGTATTGGACCTGGTCTCAGCCAACCCTGATCTGGGTGAGGCCCAGGAAAAAATAGATATAACCTACTCGGGTGAAAGAATTGAGGCAGGATTCAACCCCAGATACTTCATAGACGTTGTCCAGGCAATGCAGAGCGATATCATCCATATGGAGTTCATGGATAATTCGAAGCCGTGTGTGATCAAGGGGGACGAAGACGACGGGTTCATAGGGTTGATCATGCCGATGAGGGTCTAAGATAATGGAACAAAATACTACTTACCAGGCAGAAGACATCAAGGTCCTGGAAGGGCTTTCGGCCGTCAGGAAACGACCGGCCATGTACATCGGAAACACCTCTGTTGAAGGTCTGCACCATCTGGTCTATGAAGTGGTGGACAACAGCATTGACGAAGCCATGGCCGGCTATTGCGACGAGATTAAGATCAAGCTCCTGAATGACAGGAGCGTGGTGGTTCTGGACAATGGGCGCGGAATTCCGGTGGACATGCATAAAAGCGCCAATATGCCGGCACTTGAGGTTGTCATGACAAAGCTGCATGCCGGCGGAAAGTTCGATAATAAATCATACAAGGTGTCGGGCGGACTCCATGGCGTCGGGGTGTCGGTGGTGAATGCCCTTTCCGAGTATCTGGAGGTGGAAGTTTACCGGAACCAAAAAATCTATTTTCAGAGATACGAGAGGGGAGTGACAACCAGTGAGCTCAAGATAACCGGGGAGACCGAGCGGACAGGCACCAGGATCAAATTCCTTCCGGACCCGACCATTTTTGAATCGTTGGATTTTGATTTTGACACCCTTGCAAGGCGGATGCGGGAGCTTTCTTTTTTGACAAAGGGTCTGCGCATAAAAATCGTGGACGAACGGACCGGAAAGAAGAAGGATTTTCTTTATCAGGGAGGGATTCTCTCCTTTGTGGAGTACCTTAACGCCAATAAGGAGGTGCTTCATTCAAAGCCAATTTTCATCAGCGGGGAGAGAAACGCGGTAGTGATAGAGGCAGCGTTTCAATACAACAACTCCTACAAAGAGAACCTGTTTACCTTTGCAAACAATATCAACACAAGAGAAGGGGGAAGCCATTTAATCGGCTTTAAATCGGCACTGACGCGAAGCATTAACCTCTATCTCCAGAATTCGCCCCTTTCCAAGAACTTCAAGGAAAAGCTGACCGGGGACGATGTGAGGGAGGGACTTACCGGCATTATCAGCGTCAAACTGCCGAATCCTCAATTTGAAGGCCAGACCAAAACCAAACTGGGCAACAGCGATGTCAAGGGCCTGGTGGAAAACCTGGTAAACGAAGGGTTAAGCACCTTTTTTGAAGAAAATCCAGCAGTGATAAAATCTATTTTAGGAAAGGTGATCGATGCAGCCCGGGCCAGGGAGGCTGCACGAAAGGCAAGGGAGTTAGCAAGGAGGAAGGGAATTCTTTCGGATCACTCGTTGCCCGGCAAGTTGGCCGATTGTCAGGAAAGGGATCCGGCAAGGAGTGAGATTTTCATTGTGGAGGGGGATTCCGCAGGAGGTTCTGCAAAACAGGGAAGGGACCGAAAGAACCAGGCCATCTTACCCTTGAAGGGGAAGATTCTAAATGTGGAGAAGGCGAGATTTGATAAAATGATTTCCAGTGACGAGATTCGAATATTGATCGCCGCACTGGGCACGGGAATCGGCGAAAAGGATTATAATATTGATTCGATCCGCTATCACAAAATCATCATTATGACCGATGCCGATGTGGACGGCGCTCATATCCGAACCCTTCTCTTAACCTTCTTTTTCAGACAGATGCCGGATCTTATTGAAAAGGGATATCTCTATGTGGCCCAGCCGCCCCTGTATCGTCTGATGGACAAAAAGAAGGAATTGTTTATAAAGGATGAAGCGGAATTCAATGATTTCCTCTTGAAACGGGTGTCGGAAAATGAGGTGGTCGTTTTCGATAATGGAAAAGAATTATCCGGCGGCCGGCTTATCAGTATGCTCAATCGGCTGGTGAGGTTTTTTGAAAAGCTGGAGAAGCTGTCCAGGAGAGGGGTCAGTCCCAGATTTATCCAGCTCCTGATCTTGAATGGGATAAGCAATAAGGAGCAGTTCAAAGATAAGGCATTCATGGAGGATCTCTTTGCCCAATTGGAGAAAAACGGTTTCGGGGTGAGTGACATTCGTCTGGGAGAAGAAGAGGGTTTCTATCTTTTCTCGGTGACCGAGTCGAAAACCGGGGGCCAGAAATTCGACGTCGACTGGGAGTTTCTCTCTTCGCCGGAACTTCGCCAGCTCATGAAGTTGCGCGATGATTTTTGTGAATTGAAGAAGGGAAGTTACAGGGCAGGACCGGACGGAGAGAAAGAAAGAATTGAAGACCCTGAACAACTTCTCAAGGAATTAATGGAAAGGGCCAAAAGGGGTCTTGCCATCCAGAGATATAAGGGTTTGGGCGAAATGAATCCCGACCAGTTGTGGACCACCACCATGAATCCGGATATGAGAAGCCTGGTCAGGGTGAAGGTGGAAGATGCAGTGGAGGCCGATAATATATTCACCATACTGATGGGCGACAAGGTCGAGCCGAGAAGGGAATTTATTCAGAACAACGCATTAGAGGTGAAGGATTTGGATATTTAAGATTGATTTAAACTTCGGATTTCCGATTGAACGGTCTTAGATGCCGGAACAGGAAATCCATGCTACATACCGAAACCCAAATGTTCGAATAACAAATGTATTGGAGAGCTGAAACCTAATGATGCCAGAAGCGGTATATGAGTCGGTTGATATCGAAGATGAGATGAAAAAGTCTTATCTCGAGTATTCCATGAGCGTGATCGTAGGGAGGGCCCTTCCCGATATCAGAGATGGCTTGAAGCCGGTTCACCGGCGCGTCCTTTACGCCATGTATGATTTGAAAAACTTTTTCAACAGGCCCTACAAGAAATCCGCGAGGGTGGTGGGCGATGTTATCGGTAAGTACCATCCGCACGGGGATACGGCGGTCTATGATACGATTGTGAGGTTGGCCCAGGGGTTCTCCATGCGGTATCCGCTGGTGGACGGTCAGGGGAATTTCGGTTCCATAGACGGTGATCCTCCGGCGGCCATGCGATATACGGAAGTCAGAATGGCCCGGGCGACCCAGGAGTTTCTTTCGGATATTGAAAAGGAGACCGTTGATTTCATACCGACCTACGACGGATCCCTTGTGGAACCTGTGGTTCTCCCGAGCCGGATACCCAATCTGCTGGTGAACGGATCTTCAGGAATTGCCGTGGGCATGGCCACCAATATTCCGCCCCATAATCTGTCTGAAATCTGTCAGGCCGTTGAACGGGTTATAGACACTCCCGATATCAGTTTGAGGGAACTGATGGAACTGGTTCCGGGTCCTGATTTTCCGACAGCGGGGTTTATCTGCGGAAAAAAGGGGATCCGAGACGCATATGAATCAGGACGCGGGATCATTAAGATGAGGGCAAGGGCCTTTGTGGAGAAGGTCGGCCATAACCGTGAGCGAATTATCATTTCTGAAATCCCTTATCAGGTGAATAAAGGGAAACTCCTGGAAAAGCTGGCTGAGCAGGTGCGGGAGAAAAAGATAGAAGGAATATCGGAAATCAGGGATGAATCCGACCGGGAGGGGATGCGGATCGCCATTGAGGTGAAGCGGGACGGTGTGGCACTGGTGATCCTGAACAGGTTGTATAAGTTCACTCAACTGGAAACATCCTTCGGGATCATATTTCTATCTATTGTCAACGGGAGACCCCAGATCCTTTCCCTCAAAGAGATTATCCGGCATTTTATCGAGTATCGCCGGGAGGTGGTGGTTCGAAGAACGATTTACGAACTCAAGAAGGCAGAGGCCCGGGCCCATATTCTGGAAGGCCTGAAAAAGGCCTTGGAATTCCTTGATGATGTCATTGAATTGATTCGGTCCTCTTCCGACGCCAAAGAGGCGAAGACCCGCCTTATGTCGGATTTCGGATTCTCCGAAATTCAGGCCCAGGCCATTTTAGACATGAGACTCCAACGATTGACCGGGCTGGAAAGAGATAAAATCAATGCGGAATATTACGAACTGATCAAGGATATCGCACGATACAAGGAAATCCTTGGGAACCCGGCCATGGTCCTCAATATTATAAAGGATGAGGTGAAGGAAGTTAAAGAACTCTATGGCGACGAGCGCAGGACCGAAATCCTCGATGACGTAGAGGACATCGACATGGAGGACCTCATTGCCGAAGAGGACATGGTGGTTACCATCAGTCATAATGGCTATATCAAGAGAAATCCCATCAGCCTGTACAGGGCCCAGCGCCGGGGCGGCAAGGGAATGACCGGGGTCAAGCCGATGGGCGAGGATTTTGTGGAACACCTCTTTGTTGCGTCCTCCCATGATTTTTTCCTCTTCTTCACCAACAAGGGCAGGGTCTACTGGAAAAAGGTGCATGAGATTCCGGAGGGCGGCCGGATGTCCAAAGGAAAGGCCATCGTCAACCTTCTGGATCTGAAGAAGGGGGAGCGTGTGGCGACCATTCTCCCGGTAAGAGACTATGAAGAAGGAAAATATGTGGTGATGGCCACCAAAGAGGGGCTGGTCAAAAAGACGGAGTTGACCGCTTACAGTCATCCCAGGTCGGTGGGAACGATCGGGGTTAAAATCAGGGAGGGCGATGAACTCATTGCAGTCAGGGTTTCCAGTGGGGAGCAGGATATTTTCCTCACCACAAGGGAAGGAAAATCGATCCGTTTTCCTGAGTCCGAACTGAGGAGCATGGGGAGGGTGGCTTCGGGTATCATTGGGATCCGGATGGCGCCGGGCAATGGGGTCGTGGGGATGGAGGCCATCGGAGAGGGGGCCACAATCCTGACGGTCACCGAAAACGGGTTTGGCAAACGCACCAGGACGGACGAGTATCCCCGGCAGGGCAAGGGAGGGAAGGGCGTCCTCACCATCAAGACCAGCGAAAGAAACGGGCCGGTGGTCTATTCCTACCAGGTGAACGATCAGGATCAATTGATGATTATCACGGGACACGGAAAGATCATACGCCTGAGGGCCGGCGATATTTCGGTGATCGGGAGAAATACGCAAGGCGTCAAATTGATCGATCTGGGTGAAGGGGAAAAGGTGGTGGGGGTCGCCAAGCTCATGGAAGATGAAGACTGACCCGAGAGAGGAAGGGGTATTGGAGGGAACCGACATAAAGAGAATCGCCGTGATCGGAGCGGGAAGCTGGGGCACGGCCTTGGCGAATCTTCTGGCTGAAAAGGGACTTGAGGTAGACCTTTGGGTGAGGGAGGAAGAGGTGTTCCGGCAAATCCGCGATGAACGGCGCAACGAGGTGTTTCTGCCGGGGTTCAGGGTCAGCCATGGATTGCGGCCGGTCAATTCTTTTGAAGAGGCACTGCAGGATAAGCAATTGGCCCTCCTGGCGATCCCTTCCCATGTTTTCAGGACGGTATTGGTTTCCCTAAAACCCTTTCTGCGGCCGGATATACCGGTCATGATTGCCACTAAGGGCATTGAAAACGATACGCTTTTGGTCATGTCTCAGGTGGCCGGTGAGGTCCTGGACGAGAAATATCAGGAGACTTTCGCCTGTCTGTCCGGGCCCAGTTTCGCCAGGGAGGTGGCCCGCCAATATCCGACGGCCGTCACTGTTGCGTGTCGGCATCCGGGCCATGCAAAAAAGCTGCAGGAACTGTTTTCAACGGATTTCTTCAGGGTCTATGCCGGTGATGATTTGATCGGAACCCAACTGGGCGGTGCCCTCAAGAATGTGATTGCCATTGCGGCAGGGGCATCGGATGGACTTAAATTCGGCGAGAACGCCCGGGCCGCCCTCATCACCCGGGGCCTGGCCGAGATCACCCGCCTGGGTGTGGCCATGGGCTCCAATCCCCATACTTTCGCCGGTCTGGCCGGTCTGGGCGACCTGGTGCTGACCTGCACCGGCGATCAGAGCAGGAACCGGAGCGTTGGTCTCAAGGTGGCCGTGGGCACGGCACTTAATGAGATCACGCAAAGTATGCGGATGGTGGCCGAGGGGGTCAAGACCGCACGTTCGGCCTATGAACTGTCCGTAAAAATGGGGGTGGCCATGCCGATCACCAGGGAGGTTTATCGGATCCTGTACGAGGGGAGGGATCCGAGGGATGCAGTGCGGGAACTGATGTTAAGGGACCTGAAGGCGGAAAGGGAGTTTTAGAGGGGGACGCATAAGGAGCGAGAGATGGCAACTGTCCAGCCCAAGGGAGAAAATGTACGCCAGGCAGTGAAGTGGATTGCCGAAGCCCGTTTGGAAGATGAAACCCATCCGATGGGTGAGCTTATCGAGAAAGCCGCCCGCCAATTCAACCTGTCGCCGAAGGACGAGGAGTTTTTGCGGTCGTTTTATGAGGAAAGGGCGCGTTGAGATCCTTGCAGCAGGAATATCACGCAGATAAGGCGGCTGGGAAAATCATCTCAAAAATTTAGGAGTTCATCTCTGTCGAGACGGCCGTGGATGGCCTTTGTTCCTCTAACATAGAGCCATACGGCCAGGCCCAAGACGAGTGTTCCTGCCACGATGGGGACCCAGGAACCGGGTCGATGGACGTGTGTGAACCCTTCCCAGATGGAGACGAGACAGACGAGGCCGATGCCGGTTGTCGCCAGACCGCCGACGATGATACAGGCCCACACGGCAAGCGTCTTGAATGGGTGGGAGGAGTCGCTGCTCATTTTTTCATATCCTCGATGCGCCCGGCGAGGAACTCGATCTGGTATTTGAGATTGCGATCGGTCTTCATCCGGTGGGCCACCTGCTCCACGGAATAGAGGACCGTGGAATGGCTCCGGTTGATGGTCTTGCCGATC
>JAIPDI010000036.1 GCA_021737785.1 Deltaproteobacteria bacterium | reverse complement strand
ACTAAAATGTCTAAAGTGATCTAAAGTGCCTAAAGTTAAGGAATTCTGGCAATTAAATGAAAAACCCTGAGGACTATGCCCTAGCGCGGTCTAACCACCGCACCCAAGACACAAAGATCTCTTTTATCCAAAGGCCATTGCCGAATAACGAACGACGGCTCGGCAGAGCCTGCTGTGTTCTGATCCTGAATCTTTCTTTCAGGATCAGAACGAACCCATCAAGACCTCTTCGCGTCCTTTGCGCCTTCGCGGTTCACCAAAACTTCTTCGCACGTTGCGTAGAAGTTACAGTCAAAGAGTCTAAGGCGGCCTAACCGCCGCAACCAAAAAGGTATCGGTGCAACCCCCGGAAACTTTTAAGGGTGCGTGGGGTCTATTTCTCCCGCCCAGGAGGCGGGAGAAAAACCTGCAACAGCTAAGACCGGCCTACGCATGCGTGTGGTGAAAGGGAAGAGCAGCGGGACATTGTGGGTGGCTCGCCCGATAACCGGTTGACAGGGGAGAGCAAAGGGGGGTAAAGGTTCTCTTCTGTGAGAGATGGTTTTTACAAAAGATAAACGGCTGGAGAAGCCGCTATCGGGAGCGATTTTTAAAATTACGGTATGAATAGAGAGGCGGGGCTATGAAGGGCCGGTTGCACATCAGCGGCACGTATGTCTTTGTTTTTTTGCTTGCGGCCGCAGTCGGACTTGCGTGGATATTTCCGGATCCGGGGGCCAGAGGGGGGTGGCTGCATACAGGGGTTACCACGCGGGTGGCGGTCTTCCTCATTTTTATGATGCAGGGGCTGTCGCTCCCGACTCAGGAGGTCAGGAAAGGACTGGCCCGATACCGTCTGCACGCGGCCATTCAGGTGTTTATCTTCGTGTTCATTCCGGTGCTGGTGTATGCCGGTCTGCTGCTCTCACGTCGTCTCTTTCCCTACGATCTTTGTGTGGGATTTCTCTTTCTGGCCGTGGTCCCCACTACCATCTCCACATCCATCGTGTTCACCACCGAGGCCGGCGGCGCCAGTGCCGTGGCCCTGTTCAATGCCTCCCTCTCCAATATCCTGGGCGTATTCATCGTCCCGCTGTGGGTCTCCCTCCAGGTGTCTCAGAAGACGCCGATCCCGCCTCTGGACTCCCTCATTTTCAAGATCATGCTCATTATCCTCCTCCCCTTTGTGTTGGGCCAGGTGGTCAGGAGATGGGTGAAACCCTGGGCCGACGCCCATAAGCGGCACATGTCCAAGGCCAGCATGGGACTGATCCTGCTCATTGTCTATGCGGCCTTCTGCAACTCGGTGAAGAGCGACATATGGCAGTCATTGAAGGCCCACGAAATCTCCCTGGCGTTTTTTTCCACCCTCCTCCTCCTCATCCTGGTGATGCTGGCCGGCCGCATCTGGTGGAAGACGGCCGGATACGAAAGGGCGAACGGCATCGCCTTTTTCTTCAGCGCCACCCAGAAGGCCATCTCCACGGGTGTGCCGATGGCCTATGCCATCTTTGCATCCACCCGGATATCGGTTGCCCTGGTCATCCTCCCGCTCCTCTTTTACCATCCCCTCCAGCTCCTGTTGGGGAGCCTCATTGTGGGGAGGTTCAGCAGGACATCAGCGTCATTGCGTTCGGTGGTCTGAAACAGATAGAAAGAGCGCCTTTGCCCGGGCTTGGTATTCATATGGGGGCAACGTGCTCCGCGGAGTTCCTGAAGTTTACAACGGGGGGGACCAGCGGCTGGTGGCGCCGTCATAGGACCAGCAGCCTGGAAGGGCCTTTCGGGAGGTGTAATGGGGGTTTTCCGCCCATAGCAGCATCTGTTCATGGGCATCATTTAATTTTTTGAACGCTTCTTCGTCTCCTCCCGCATCCGGGTGGTGCACCTTTGCCATCTTCTTATAGGCCGACTTGATCTTGACCATGCGGCCATCATCAGACAAATCGGTCCTCTCGAGTTTTAACATCTCCAGACACTTGGTCTCCTGCCTGGACAACCTCGGAAGGGATTTCCTGCCCGGCCGGATGCTGCTGGGTTGAATACTCTTATTGTGATTCCGGTTCACGAGACAGAGGGATGCATAGCTCCGTGACCCGTTGTTCTTGACGATATCGTGCCACTCCTGGCCGAACTGAAGCACCAGGTTTTTTAAGTCTTCGGCGGGCTTATTCCCTTTGATGCGCCTGGAAATAAATCTGGAGACGCGCTTGGACCAGATCGGAAACACATCCAGGATTACCCTATCGTCTGTGAAGGAAAAGGCCGCATATCTGGCGTTGACCGCCCTGAGCAGTCCCTTTGAAAGGGAGAGAACCCACTGAATGTAGTCCCTGCATTCTTTTGAGCAGTAACGCCTTCGGGCATCTATATTGGGTTTACCGCAGGCCAGGCATGTTTTCGTCCTTACCCGGGTCTGGTCCCTGACCGGTTTCCTGCCGGTTACCTGCGCTGCAGAGGTGGTCATAAGATTAATCCCATACATTCTTGCTTGATCCACGATTCGGTCCCTGTGGTGAAACGCGTTCTCTTTATACCGTAAATCGGGCAGCTGATCAAGGAAATCCTCACGGCGATTCCGGTTGGGAAAGGGTCTGGGATTACGGATTCCCGGACCCCATCTAGGTCTCTTCCGGCGTAAACGATACCACTTGATCAATACGGGAGGCGCCGCAAAATACCATGACCAGCCGATCCACGCCCAGGGCGATACCCGCTGCCTCCGGCATATTCTCGAGGGATTGCAGGAACCGTTCCGGCAAGGGATAGGCCTTTTTCCCCGCCGCCGCCCTCTGTCCCCGCTCCGCCTCAAACCTGGCCCGCTGCTCTCGAGGATCATTCAACTCTGAAAACCCGTTGGCCAGTTCCATCCCGGCAATATAGAGTTCAAACCGCTCGGACAGGGTCGGATCATCGGGGTTGAGCCTGGCCAAAGCGGCCAGAGGTGCGGGATATTCGTACAGGAAGGTGGGCCGAAGGTTTCCCAGACGGGGTTCGATCTCCTCCACCAGCACCTGATCAAAACATCCTTTCTCAAGTGCCTGGTCAGGGGAGAGACGGGCGTATCGATCAAAGGCCGCCCTGACGGATAGACGTTCCCACGGGGGTGAAAGGTCGATGTCTCTTCCCAGGTATGAGAGGTGCGCTTTCCCGCTGAGGCGTTGGGCCAGAAAACGGATCAGGGCCTCGCAGTCATCCATGAGGACCCGGTAGTCGCCCCCGGTCCTGTACCATTCAAGGAGTGTAAATTCAGGGAGGTGGAGATCCCCCCGTTCTCCTTTTCTGAAGCACCTGCTGATCTGGAATATCCGGGGAAGGCCGGCCGCCAGTAACCGCTTCATGCAGAGTTCGGGGGAAGGATGGAGAAAACGACCGTCCGCCTCGACCGCCTCGATATGTATTTCCGGGGCCGGGGCGGAGATGAGCTGGGGAGTTTCTATCTCCAGATAGTCCTGGTCGATAAAAAAGGTCCGGATCCATTGGACCACTTGCGCACGTACCCGGAGATTTTGTATCCGTCCGGCCAGCCTCGTTCCTTCACTGGGCCACGGGTCACTCTTTGACCCGGGTGACATATTCACCGGTCCGGGTATCGATGGTGATCTTCCCCCCCTCCTCGACAAAGGGGGGCACCCTGAGCACATAACCGGTCTCCAATGTCACCGGCTTGGTGTCGCCGGCAACGGAATCTCCCTTGGCCCAGGGGTCTGCCCGGGTAACGGTCAGGTCGACAAAGTTGGGGAGGGTAATCCCGATGGGCCGTTCCCCGAAAAAGAGGATATCCACTTCCAGATTATCTATCAGGTAGTTCTTGGCATCACCGACCTGCTTTTCAGAGAGGACGGACTGTTCGTAATTCTCAACGTCCATGAACCAGTATTCATCTTCCTGGTTGTACAGATACTGCATCCTCCGTTCGCTGAGGTCGGCCTGTTCAAAGGTATCGCCCGAGCGATAGGTGGGGTCGATGATAACCCCGGTGATCATATTCTTCAATTTACAGCGGTACAGGGCCTGACCTTTGCCGGGCTTGACGAACTGAAATTCCGTCACCACATAGGGTTCATGGTCAATCTGTATCTTCAGCCCTTTTCTCAAATCACTGGCAGCGTACATGTTCTGTTTCTCCGATGGTTAATGCTTGAATGCCCTCTGTCCGGTAAAGACCATGGTTACCTGGGGATCGGCCTGGTTGCAGGCCTCGATCACCTCGAAGTCCCTCAAAGACCCGCCGGGCTGGACAATGGCCCGGATTCCCTGCCGGATGGCCACATCCACCCCGTCCCTGAAGGGGAAGAAGGCGTCCGAGATCATGCTGGCGCCCATAAGGCCCCCTTTGGCTTCCCTGGTCTCCTGATTGATCTCCTCTACAAGGGCCCGGTCCTTCTCGCCCGTCTCCGCCATCATTTCCAGTTCCTTGAAGGAGACGCCGTGCCGTTGATGGCATACGGCGTCGGCATACTTGGTGTAGGCCTTGTAAATGGCGATTTCGGCAACCCCTACCCGGTCCTGCTCCCCGGTCCCGATGCCGACCGTGGTCCCGTTCTTGACGTAGATGACCGAGTTGGATGTCACGCCCTGTTCCACCTGCCACCCGAAGAGCATATCGGCCAATTCGCCCTCAGTCGGCGGTCGTTCAATGGCATAGGGCTTCCCCTCATGCTGCGTGGTGGCAAGGGTGAAGTCTTCTGCAGATTGGATCCGATTCAAGGGGGATTGCTGCACGATGATTCCCCCGTCCATGAGGCTCTTGAAATCCACGAACCGCTGCCGGGCGTACTCGGAGATCCGGTCCATCCGGGGAACGCGGAGAATGCGCAGGTTGGCCCGTTTGGACAGGATCGCTACGCTCCCTTCCTCAAAATCGGGGGCTGCCACCACCTCCAGGTAGTTTTCCGATACCCGCTCGGCGGTGGCCCGGTCCATGGGACGGTTAAAGAGGGCGCACCCCCCGAAGGCCGCAATCCGGTCGGCGGTGTCGGCCTTTGTGTAGGCGTCCACAAGGGTCGCGCCATAGGCCACGCCACAGGGATTGTTGTGTTTCACGATCACCACCGCCGGGCCTGAAATCAGGTACTTCATGATATTGAGGGCATTGTCCACATCGGTCAGATTGATCTTTCCGGGATGCTTGCCACTCTGGAGCATATCCGCTTCTGAAATGGCGGACACCAGGCCTTCCCCGGGGCCGATAAACCGGCACCCGGCCATTTCGAGGTTGCCGTCCGAAAGTTCATAGAGGGCCGCCTCCTGGCCGGGGTTCTCCCCATAGCGAAGGCCCTTTTCAATGAGTTGGCCGTTCGGGTCGGGGATCTTCCACGCCCGTTTGCGGTAGGTCAGGGTCTGATCCCCGAAAGAGATCCGCATCTCTGAAGGGAAATGGTCATCCATGACCGTCCGATACATCTTCTTTAATTCATCACTCATGTCTCATCTCATCCTTTGCCCGGGGAGCAGGGAGCAGAGAGCAAGGAGCAGGGGGCCTTTTGATCCCTGGTCTTTGCGCTTCCCTCTGGGCCGTCATCTGTTGCGCTTTTCAATATATGCATAGGCATTATGATTGTGTATGGATTCAAAGTTCTCGGATTCCACGGAAAACCATGTAATATTGGGGTCATTCCCCAGCTTCAGCGAGATTTCCCTGACAATATCCTCGACAAACATCGGGTTCTGGTATGCCTGCTCGGTCACATATTTTTCATCTTCCCGCTTGAGAACAGAGAACACCTCGCTGGATGCAGATTTCTCCACCAGCTGGATCAGGTCCTCTATCCACACGAATTTCTTGAATCTGACCTTGAGCCGGACCTCCCCCCGCTGGTTGTGGGCCCCGAAGTCGCTGATTTCTTTGGAACATGGGCAGAGGGTGGAGATGGGGACATGAACCCCGATCACCAGATCGCTTCCCTTGTTGACGGACCCCTTGAAGGTGCACAGGTATTCCATCAGCCCCTCAGCGCCGGTCACGGGTGCGCGTTTGTTGATAAAGTACGGGAAGCTGATTTCCATATGGGCGCTCTCGGCGTTCAGCCGGGTTTTCACCTCCTCAAGGATATCGGAGAAGTTCTGGAGTGATATCCGCCGGCTGTTCTCATTGAGAATTTCTACAAAGCGGCTCATGTGGGTGCCCTTGTAGTAACGGGGCAGACTCACGTACATGTTTATCCGGGCGACGGTCTGCTGTTCTCCCTGATCCTTGTCGAGCACCGTAATGGGATACCGGATCCCCTTGACGCCGACCTGATCAATATCGATGTTCCTGTAGTCCTTGTGGTTTTGAATGTCTTCCATGATTCGTAATGGTTACCTGACATGCTGCCGACACGGGAAACTCGCTTCTGCAGTTTGCGGGAATTGTCCCTTTCCCCCATCAGGATTGCTGTCCGGAGGAATGCACAAGGATTTAAAGGAATAAGATCCGAATGCCGTGAAGGGCGCACGCCGGTTCTCCGGAGAGCGGAAGCGGTCGCCTTGCAAAAGCCTCGACCTACGCCCCCCATGGTGATTGATATGGGAAAAGGTAAGTCTCACCAAACAGATCGAAAGTGTTTCAGCAGTCATGTACTATAGTGACCCTGAAGACAAAGTCAACAGGAAGTTGACGCTTCTCATGCCAAATAGTCCTTCAACTTTTCCTGGAGCGAATCGGGCCAGACCTCATCAAAGAGAAACGCCCTGATCTCTGCCTTGCTAAGTCCCCGCAGGATTTCCCCGGGCAGTTCCCTCAGTGCCTCCATCCTTCCGGGTAACGGTTCCTTTTGAGTATTATCTTGCTTATCCGCCGGCATTATATCTTCTCCGTTTGCGATCCAGTTAATTCTGAGGGAGTTCCTCCAGCCATACCTTCTCATTGAACCAATGATTCTTGAGGGCATCCAGAACCCCACTGGCCTCTATCATCATCAGAAAGTTTTCCACCCAGTTGATCAGGAGCGCGTCTTCAGGCATGGCAATGCACAACGGCTCAAAGGTGAGACGTACATCCGCTGCGGTGAGGCCGTTATCCTTGTTGCGAAATGCGGTGAGGGCGCAGAAAGGGTAATCCGCCACCACCACATCCACCTGGTCCTTCAAAAGCATTTGAACGGCCGCATCATAGGATTGGGTCGCGATAAACGTGGCCTCGGGTGCCGCCTCTGTAACCATCTCCTGACTGGTGGAGTTTTTGAGCGAGGCGATTTTAATGTTTTTCTGGTTAAGACCCTTGGCATCTTCGATTTTGGCCACTGTTCGTGTCTTGGTGAGGATGCCTTTTCCGGAGACATAGTAGGGTCCTACAAATGCCACTTTCAGATTCCGTTCCGGGGTCACGGTCATGCCCGACATGACCATGTCCACCTTTCCCGCCCGAAGCGCGGGCAACAGCTCAGCAAACGGCATGCTGACCATGTTCAGCGTGACCCCCATGTTGGTGGCGATCAGTTCGGCAAGCGCCGCATCCATGCCGATAATCTCCCCCGCCTTGTTCTTGGCGTTCAGGGGCGGCTGGTTCCCCGTAAGCCCTACGGTGAGTTGGCCCTTCTTCAAGATGCGGTCCAGCGCCGGTCCGGCCAATGCCGTCGCTATCAACGTCAGTGTTAACACCATGGCCAGCGCAACAGCGAAAATACCTCTTTTCATGCGGACTCTCCTTGCTCTTAGGGATTTCGCCCTGATTGGTCACGCCGAGGCGTGATTCATTTCCTTTCTCATCTTCCACTTTTCCATCATTCCAGAACCATGGCCCTGACAGCAGTCCATACCAACAACCTCATGCTTACACGCCTTGGCACAATGGAAATCCGAGACGTGGATGATGCAGGGCTTATCACAGGGATGTCTGCAGGTTCCGGCATGAGGCGCAAGGCATCAGGCAGAAGCACAATATGGAATGGATCCGACACGTGCCGAAAATCCGGGAACCGATACCCGGCAAAGGGCCGGGACCTGGAACTTAACACCAATCCTTTCTGATTGCAATCCCAATAGAGGCGCAAAGCGCAAGACCGGCCGCAAAAGACCCGCGGTCAGGCGTCAGATGTCGGAGGTCGGAACAGCATCCCCCTCGTTCCATCCAGGGCCGGTCCTGCTGAAGACGGAATTTCCGCTTCCCTGCAACAGGTATCCGGCATCCAGTCCCCAGCCTACCCCAGATAGGCCTCTTTCACCCGGTCATTTTGGAGGAGGGCAGCGGCCTTATCCTCCAGCACCACCCGGCCCGTCTCGATGACATACCCGTAATTTCCCAATTCCAGGGCCGCCTGCGCATTCTGTTCCACCAGAAGGATGGTGAGCCCGTCATCCCGTATCTTCTGAATAATGTGCATGATATGGACCACCACCAGGGGGGCCAGTCCCAAGGAAGGCTCATCCAGGAGGAGGAGTGAGGGCGTCCCCATCAAGGCCCTTGCCATGGCAAGCATCTGCTGCTCCCCACCCGACAGGGTCCCGCCCAACTGGTCGCGCCGTTCCCTCAGGATGGGGAAAAGCTGGAAGGCATTTTCCATCGACCTTGCCACCGCTTGCCGGTTGCGGCGGAGATACGCCCCCAGCATCAGGTTTTCCCTTACCGTCAGATCGGCGAAAATGCGCCGGCCTTCCGGGACCTGGACCACCCCTTTTTGTACAATCTCTTCGGGCGGCAGTTTATCGATGGGGTCGTCCCTGAACCGTATCCTGCCGGACGAGACCGGCTGTATTCCACTGATGGTCATGAGAAGGGTCGATTTGCCGGCCCCATTGGCCCCGATGAGACAACAGATGGTTTTTTCGCGAACCCTCAGGGAAACCCCTTTGAGGGCGTGTATCTTCCGGTAATGACTGTGAACGTCTTCAAGCCTCAGCATGGGTCGCGCCCCCGCCTAAATAGGCCTCTATGACCTTTGGATTGCTTCGAATCTCGTCAGGGGTCCCTTGGGCAATAAGCCTGCCGTAATCGAGGACGTAGATATGGTCGGCCAGGTTCATCATGACCCGCATATCGTGTTCGATGATCAGTACGGCAATTCCCTTTGCTCGGATTTGGAGGATCAGATCAATCAAGCGGGCGGATTCCCGCGCGTTCATCCCTGCTGCCGGCTCATCCAGGAGGAGGAGTTTCGGCCGGGATGCCAGGGCCCGGGCGATCTCCAGGCGGCGCTGCTCGCCATAGGCCAGGGCCCCGGCCAGATCAAAGGCCCGCGCTTCCAGGCCCACAAACCGGAGGCATTCAAGTGCCTCTTTTTCGGTGACCGCCTCCTCGTCCCGCATTCCCCTGGTCCTGAAGAGGGCGCCGGGGACACCGGACCGCATTTGAACGTGGCGCCCGATTTTCACGTTGTCCAGGACGCTCAGATTGAAAAAGAGGCGGATATTCTGAAATGTCCTGGCCATCCCCAGGCGGCAGATGGCATCGGGACTCAACCTGAACCCGTAAAGCTGCCGTCCCTGACGCGATCCCAACTGGATCAGGAGGTAGATGCTGAACGTTCCTGCGGCAAGACTCCACGGCCAGGAAAAATAGTCCAGAGGGATGCGGGTCCCCATCAGAAATACCGGGGAAGACGGCCGGGTCAGCCACCAGACGGAAAAGCCCAGGTCCGACAGGAGAAAGACGATCATAAGACTCCAGGCCCATATCTGAAACCGCATGAGCCCTCGAATGAGTAGAAATCGTATGGCCAGAATAAAGAGGCCCAAAAGCACCAGTTCCAGCTTGTACAGGGCATCGGGCAGGAAGAATGACCAGAAAAGGGGAAGCCAGATCACCCCCAATGCCATAAAGAGGATGGCGCATTGCCGGATAAGTTTCGCCTTTGCCTCTGAGACCTGGGGGAGAATAGGTCTGGCCTGAAACTGGATCTGCCCCCGGGTCGGATGATAGAGGCCCGCAAAACAGTTGAACAGGGTCGTCTTTCCGGCCCCGTTGGGCCCGATGATCCCGACGATTTGACCGGGTCGGGCCTCGAGGTTGATATCTCTCAAGGCCGAGAGCCCCCCGAAAGACTTGGACAGGTGTGTGGCCCTGAGCACCGGATTCATATCTTGAGACGCTCCTTTGCGAGCCCTGCCTTTCTGGCCTGGGCCCGCTCAAAGGGGATGAGGCCTTCCGGCCGCCAGCGCATCATGAGGACCAGAACCAGCCCGTAGATCAGATACCGGGCGCTGAACAGGCCCTGGGGCAGGACCGCCCGCAGCACCTCGGAGAGGGGGATCAGTATCAGCGCCCCCAGCATGGTCCCGGCAATGCTCCCCATTCCCCCGAAAACGATCAGGCAAAGGATCAATATCGATTCCCAGAACTTGAACATGTCCGGGTGGATGAATTTGAACCATTTGGCATAAAAGGCCCCGCCCATGGCGCCGATAGAGGCGCTGATGGCAAAGGCCGTGACCTTGTACCGGATTAGATTGACGCCGCAGCACTGGGCCGCGATCTCATCCTCCCGTATGGCGAACCATGCCCGTCCGAGCCGGGAATCCTGGAGCCGCGTCACCACCACCAGGACGATCATGAGCAGAAACAGGATGAGATAGAAAAACTCCCAGTCGCGGGTGAGGAGATGGCCGAAGATGGAAGGGGGAGAGATGCCGGGAAGACCCATGGGGCCCCGGGTGAGCCAGAGTTCGTTCCGGATGACCAGCACCACCAGTTCGGAAAACCCGAAGGTGACGATGGCGAAGTAGTCTCCGGTAAGGCGGAGGGTGGGTGCGCCCAGGAGGATCCCCCAGATCGCCCCGTTGAGCGCGGCCAGCGGGAGGATCGCCCACAGGCCCAGATCAAAGTGGATGGCCAGAAGTCCTGAGGTATAGGCCCCGATCCCGTAAAAACCGACGTATCCCAGATCCAGGAGCCCGGTGAATCCGGGGACGATGTTCAGACCGAGTGCCAGGATCATGTAGAGGACCGCTGTGGTCAATATCCTGACGATGTAATTGGTCGACCCGCCCAGGGGGAGCCAGGGGAGGAGAACGGCCAAAAGGACCAGGGCCAGGAAGAAAAGGCGGGGCTTTTGTGCGGGAAGTCCAAGACCCATCACACCTTCTCCCTGATCTGCCTGCCGATAAGGCCGGACGGCTTAAAGAGGATGACCGCTATCATGACCGCGTAGGAGATGCCGTCGCGGTATTCCGATGAGATATACCCGGCCCCGATCACCTCGGCAATGCCCAAGACGCCCCCCCCCAACATGGCGCCCGGAACGCTGCCGATTCCCCCTAAAACAGCGGCTGCAAAGGCCTTGATGCCGGCGATGTAGCCCATGGTCGGGAAGATGGCGTTGTAGTAGAGGCCCACCAGTATCCCGGCCATTCCGCCCATGGCCGAACCGATGGCAAAGGTAAAGGAGATCACCCGGTTGACACTGATCCCCATAAGGGCCGCGGTGGTCTTGTCCTGGGAAACGGCCCGCATGGCCGTGCCGATCCTGGTCCTGCGAATGGTAAAATGGAGAATCGCCATGCACACCACGGTGATCGAAAGGATGAACACCTGAAGCCAGGACACGGTGACATCCCCTATGCTCCATGCAGCCTTGGAAAATACGCCGGGGAGCACCTCCCGGGGATAGGATTTGATCTGGGAGCCCCAGATCATGAGGGCCAGATTCTGAAGAAATATGGACATCCCGATGGCCGTGATGAGGGCAGCCAGGCGCGGGGCCTTTCGCAGGGGGCGGTAGGCGACCACATCCAGGATAATCCCGAAACAGGCGCAGATCATGAGGGTCAGGACAAATGCGGCAAAAAAGGGGAGACCGAGGATGGTCACCAGGGTATAGGCCAAGAAAGCGCCCAGCATGTAGATCTCGCCGTGGGCGAAGTTGATCAGCTGGATGACCCCATAGACCATGGTGTATCCCACGGCAATGAGGGCATACACCCCGCCCAGGGTAATGCCGTTCACTAGCTGCTGGAGAAAAAGACTCGACTGATCGAGAAGATTTTCCACCGCATATCCCCTGGCAACGGCCTTCAGGTCATGCTAAAAAGGAATACTGAATAAGGAATACTGAATGCTGAAAAAAGGGCAGGTCGCTGCCAACCTGCCCCCTGAAGTGTACCATGTACGGATCACTGTAACTGCTTTTCAGCGCTGACCCATTTTCCGTTCTTGATTTCCTTGACAAATGCATCCTTGAGACAGTCGCCGTTCTCGTCAAAATAGGTGTTGCCGGCAACGCCCTGATATGCCTTTTCCTTTGAATCGATACCGGCCAGGTAATCCCGGATCTTGACCCTGTCCGGACCTACAGCCGCTATGGCCTGGGCCGCAATCCCCACCCCGTCGTAGGCGTTGGCGGCAAACCAGTTGGGCTCCTTGCCATACTTCTTCTTATAGGCCTCGATAAAACCGGCGGCCCGGGGCCCTGCCTTATCCGGTAAAAAGGGCGTTGTGACAAAAAGGCCTTCTGCATCCGGATTTTTCAGCATCAGGTCGTCATCGAGCCCGTCGGCCCCGAAAAAGGCCACATCCTTCATGCCGAGGCCCCTCGCCTGTGAGACAATGAGCGTTCCCTGGGGGGCATACCCGGGGATAAAGATGGCATCGGGCTTCATCCTTTTGAACTTGGTGAGCTGGGGCTTGAAATCGGTGGTGTCCGATGTGTAGGCCTCTGTGCCCAGGATCTTGATGCCCAGACGCTTGGCCTCCTTCATAAAGGCCTGCATCAACCCCATGGAGTAGTCGTTGACCTCGTAAAAGACCGCCATTTTCTCGAACCCTCTGGCCAGATGGGCATATTTGGCCAGAAAGAGTCCCTGGAAATCATCCTTGTAGACATTCCGGAAATAGAACGGGCTCATTTTTCCGATGCTGATATTGGTGGAGGCGGGCGATATGGCAGGAAGTTTTGCGTCCCGGTATATGGGAAGGGCCGCCAGGGTGGCGGAACTGCAAAGATGCCCGATGACGATCGGGACCTGCGGGTCATTGGCCAATTTGGTGGCCACGGTGGCCGCCTCCTTGGGATCGCACAGCTCATCCTCCAATACGATGTCGACCTTCTTGCCGTTAATGCCTCCCGCCGCATTGATTTCTTCCCCCTTCAAAATCGCCGCATTCTTGATCCCCTCGCCAAATGAGGCCAACTGGCCGGTAAAGGCCGCGGCAACGGGGATTTTTATGGAATCCGCCCACGCGACCCCGGTCAACAGGAACCAGGCGATTAAAAAACAGACGCATCTTTTCATGGTATCCTCCTCTTGGGATTTTGGATTGGCATCGACAGTTGGAAACAAACCCAAAAACAGTCATTCGTCTACGCTTTTCTCTTACGCACGCTATCCTTGATCCGGTTGATATGACCTCGGCCCATGCCCTTGACCTCGCACCCCAACTCGAAATACCGTTCGATTTTAGCGTCGTCCAGGATTCCGAAGCAGTCCACCACCGCCAGGGGACCGCCGGCCATTTTGACCACCTCTTCCGGTTGGAGTTCCAGATAGGGCCGGTGCCTGACCGCCAGGACCACTGCATCGGATCCCTTGAGCGCGGTTTCCAGGTCAGGCGTCATGGAGAAGTCGGCCAGGTGTTCCTGGTTGCGGAAAAAACGCGACCAACTGGCGCCCACGGCCGGGTAAGATTCCTGTTTTTCCAATTCCCACCAATGTGTTACATAGGGGTCATGGGCCCGGACATCAGCCCCCATTTCGGTCAGTTTTCGAGCTACGATCTCGGAGCCGCTGTATCGGGTATCCCCTACATCCTCCCGGTAGGACACCCCGAGAAGGGCGATCTGGGAGGCGGCCACGATGCGTCCCATGTTTCTCAGGGCGTCGCGCACCAGCTGGGCCGCATGGAGGGCCCTGGTGTCGTTGATATTGATGGCCTCAGGCGTGATTTTGAAGATGTCGTTCTCGAACCCCATCAGGTGCTTATAGGCCCAGAGACCCAGCCCTCCGTCCTTGGGAAGGCAGTACCCGCCGATGCCGGGTCCTGGAAAGAGGATGTTGTTGTGGGTGGGCCGGACCTTGATGGCATCGATGACCTTGACAATATCCACCCCGTTGGTCTCTGCAAAGAGGCTCCACTCGTTGAGAAAGGCCAGTATGGTGGCCCGGTAGCTGTTTTCCACGATCTTGCAGGTCTCGCTCTCAATGGGCCGGTCGAGTACGGTCAGGGGGAATTTTTCCACATTGAGAACATCGGAGAGAAAGCGGGTCACCCGTTCCCTGCTCTCCGGGTCGATGCCGCTGCATACACGCCAGAAGTCCCTCACCGACCGGACATATTCCTTGCCCGGCATAACCCTTTCGAAACTGTGGGCCAGCCGCGGTTCTTCATTGATTCCCCGGGCCTTGAATCCCTTCTTGATCAGGGGATAGGCCACATATTCGGTGGTCCCCGGGGGCACGGTGGTCTCTATGAGGACCAGGCAATGGGGAGAAATCCGTTTGCCGATAATCTTGAAGCTGTCTTCAAGGGCCCCTATCTCTGCATAGCCCTTTCTCAGATTGCCCAACTCCTCCTTGAGAAAATCGCATTGCACATCCACGATCAAGACGTCCGCCATTTCGAGGGCATCATAGGTGAAGGTGGCGGTGAGGGTTTTCTTCCGGGTGACGCATCGTTCGATCAGCGGGGCCACCTCAGGGTCCTCTGCCTTCACCGGAGAGACGCCGCGATTGAAGAGCGGGATTTTCCAGAAACTTCGAGGACTCGGCCGCTGCATGCCGATGACGAATTTGTTGGGGTTTCCGGTTTTGCCGTCTACTGAATCGGCCACCACGCCTGCCATGACCGCCCCCACGAACCCGAGGCCCATGACCACCACGATCTCGAAACCCTCCTGGCGCCGGGCATCCACGATCGCTTTCAGTCTATCGTGTTCCAGCGCATAATCTTCTTCCTGGGGAAGCTTGAATCGCTCCCCTTCCGGGCTGACGGAATATTCCATGAAACAGCTGCCTCCTTATGCTCCATCGTCTCAAAAACCGTTACCAAAGATGTGCGACATCCGGGCTCGTACGGGTGGCTCGTTGCGGACCGGCCTTCTTACCTTCCCACCCTCTCCACCCTCTTCATTCCTCTTAACCCGGATCGACCTCGCCTTGTGTGCGGACATTACCCGCGGATCAGCGGGATGGCGTGACGATTACTCGGCCTCTCTGACCAGCCGAAAACCGGTGGTCTGGTACCTGCTGGCGGGGTGACTGAAATTCCTGTTGGCACATCGGCATCTCTCCCAGTGCCCGTACCAGCTCCCGCCTCTTCGCACCCTTACAGATCCTGACCGGGGTCCCTGGGGATCCACCACCGACCCTTGGGGGTACGGGCCGTACCAGTCCTGACACCATTCCCAGGCATTTCCCGGCAGGTCGTAGAGACCCCACGCATTGGGGGCATAACTCCTGACAGGCGCAGGATCGTCTGTGGACAATCCCCTTGATTTTACATATTTTAAGCAGTCGCCCGCTTTCAGGCTGTTATTGGCATACATGGCTTTACTGCAATCGATGGTGTCGCCCCAGCCATAGACCGAGTCGCTCCCGCCTCTGCATGCATATTCCCATTCCGCCTCTGTGGGGAGCCGGTAGACGCCTTCCTTGCGGGCATTCAATTTCTCCAAAAATGCCATGCAGTCATCCCACGAGATTTTTACCACCGGCATGTCGTCGGAACCCTTCTTCTTGAAAAATAATGGACTTCCCATAATGGCCCGCCATTGTTTCACGGTCACTTCGGTCGTCTGCATGTAAAAGGGTCTGCTGAGGGTCACCTCGTGGGGTGTCTCGTTATCCTTTCGGCCCTCTTCATCCGGGGGGCTTCCCATGGTGAAGGTTCCTGCCGGTATCCGCACAAAGTTCATTCCCAGAGAATTGGTAATGCTTTTCTCCATTGCAGAAACATGGCAGGGTAACAGGGAAACCAGGATGCCGGCAAGAACCGGTATCCAGACTTTTTCCGCATATTTCAAAATCACAGCCATGACCTGTAACCCCCTTAATGTTGAAGCTTGAACCCGCGAGCCCCGCCCCAGGGACCGGGCAAAGGCAGGTCGGAGACGAAGTGCCTTCAAAGACCGCGCGCAAGGAAGACCGGATGAATGCAATAATCCCTTTGAGTAGAATAAGATAGCAAAAAAAGCCGACAAGGGGAAGTGAAAAATAGCCGGCTAGAGCATCCTTGCGATGTCATCGAAGCATTGCCGGATGCGGTCCCTGGTCCGTGCGAGATTTTCCCAAAGGATCCTCACGGTTCCCGGTTCGATAAACAGGCTCTGGTTGATCTCCATCTGAACCGCGAATTTTCCCCTTTGCGCCAATGTGCGACCGTAGTGGGTGGTGATGAACCCGGCGGTATAGGGATCGTTCAAAGCGACGGAAAATCCGGCGCTCACAAAGATCCGTCTCATCAGGTGCAGGATCTCCACAGGGCAGGTCGTCGGTCCCAGGGACGGGGTCCCTTCGCCGTTATGATCCCCGTTGTTGCTGAGCACAATGTCTTTCCGCTTCCGGCCTGCGTCCGGGGCCTCGGAAGGACCTATGCCGTTGAGGGAATGACCGTCCAACAAACCTCTGATATGATCCTGCTCCAGGGCCTCTTTCAACCGGAGGTGATACGGCCGGTAGTATTTGTTGAGGCGCTCATCTATTTGTGCTGCATGGGGGGCCATGCCCGGGCGATAGACCTGCCGGCCGGAATAGTCGATCCTTGCAACGACCCCTTTGGCATCCATCCGCGAGGGGTCCCGGTTCAGATCCACCACCAGCCTGCTCCAGCGGGCCCACAGGATATCCGTGGCGTCCAAAGATCCAAAAATCTCTCGCGTTCCTGAGTCCACGGAATCCTCGATGTCCTCTTGGTTGAGGGCAAGGGCCGGTTTTATCTCATCGGGAATCCGGTCGGAGCAGTGGGGGATGGATATGACAAATGGGAGGCTCATTACATATCTCCTTTCTGGATGCCGGAGCCTGATACCCGCAGCAGATGTCAAGCGCATGTCGGATAAACAGATTAAGGGCAAATTTCTTGATATCCGGCTGGAGCGATTATCTAACCGAAAATCCGGACCGGCTCAACAATAATCATTCATTGAGATGATCTTTGTCTACTTTCCCATCGCTTTGCAATACTAAAATTATGACGGGATTTTTGGGGGCATCTGACGCCCCTTTTTTAGACTTCGCCGGTCCTTTTGCTTTTCTTGACAGAATATTACGCATGATTTATCTTTTTAACCAGTGCGTTTCTCTGATTAAGACGCTGTTATTGCTGTTTATTCTAAGGCGGCCTGACGACCGCAACCAAAACGGCTGCGTACTGTCCCGTCATTCCGGCATGCCCTTAGCCGGAATCCAGTCCGCCGTATCTCCGGATTCCGGCTGGAATCGTGCCGGAATGACGGAAGGCTAAACGTGCAAAAGAAGGATGGCCACATTTTCTTGTTTTTCATGACAGAAGACCAGGTACTGATGTGCCGAAATTGATCGTTGGGGCCGGGAGGGCTTCCCGGCGCTGAATTGCTGCGGACATCTTTACGCTGCTCTGTAGATCGGCAGTAATGATGGACAGATGAATTTTCCCTTGCCTTAACAACCGGATGGAAAGGAGAGGATGTGATGTCAGATGACTATTACACCGCTTTGGGGGTTAGTAAGGGGGCCGACCTCAAGAAGATCAAGAAGGCGTACCGGGAAGTGATAAAGAGGTATCATCCGGATGCGACCGGTTCCACGGAGAATGTGGAACGGTTCCTGGAGATCAGAGAGGCCTATGAGACACTGGGCGACGAGGCCAAACGAAAGCGTTACGATCTGGAGTTGGGAAAAGAACCTTCCCGCAGGGGAAGTGAAAGGACCGCCGGGATCATTCATCACAGGCGATCCTTTTTTGATGAAATGGAGACACATTTCTCTTCCACCGATGAGTTCTTTGAAGGATTCATCCCCGGGTTCTTCCACCCGGAAAGAGGGAAAACAAGAGGCAAGGATCTCTATTTTGAGGCCGTTCTCTCCTCGGAAGAGGCGAGAAGAGGGGGACTTTTTCCCATAACCGTTCCTGTTACCGAACCCTGCCCGAGGTGCATGAAAACAGGATATGTGGATGCCTTTTTCTGCCCGGTGTGTTCAGGCGTGGGGCGGGTGACGTCTGAAAGGACGTTTTCTTTGAACATCCCCCCCAATGTGCAACATGGAACCGAGTTAAGTGTGTCCATGGAAGACATCGGATTAAAGGATGCGGTTCTGTATATCCGGGCGGTCATCGATCCTTTTATGTAACCTTCGGGGGGGGCGGGTAACCGGCCGCCCTCAACCCCGCGCGTTCAGCAGCCCGCAGACCGCGTTCCTTGCCGGGCCCAGGCTTATTTCCGGGCTCCCCGGGTCTCTTTGGTAAAGAAATAGAGGAGTCCTGCCAGGAGGCAACAGCAGGCACACAGGACAAAGGAGGTCATGAAGGCCTCCGGTCCCCGGGATGCCTCAGGGTAGAGGGCCTGCATGAACATCCCCAACCCCTGAAGAAAGAAGGCCGGGCCGATCATGGTAAAAAAATTGATCCCGGTCATGGCGGTCCCGGCCATGTCTATCGGCATGTTCTCCCTGATGTGCACGTACATCAGCAATCCGGAGGCCCTGATCAGCCCGAACGCAAAGAACAGGATCAGAAGGACCCCGAATCCCGTTCCCACCGGAAGTCCCGCCAGGATGAACAGGATTAACACGAGTGTCAGAAGACCCCCGGTGACCACCCATTTTCGGGTCTTCAGGATCCTGTCGGACATCGCCCCCCACAACGGCCCCCCGGCAATGGCCCCCAGGTTCATGAGAAAAATCAGATGTCCCGTGTCCATATCGCTCTGGCCCATCACCTCCATGAGATAGGGACCGGCCCAGAGGGTCTGAAAGGCGCCATAGACCCCGTAGCTCACAAAGGCCCCGATGGAGATGATCCAGTAGTCCCGTGTCTTCAAAAGGAGGGTCAACCCGGAGAAGACCTTGTCCGGGCCGGAGGGCGGAAGGTCATGGTGTGCGGAAGGCGCATCCTGAGGCATATCCCTTACCACCAGATACAGGGCCATGACGAGAACCAGGTTTATTGCCGCAATGATCATAAACGAGTGCCGCCAGCCGATGGCATTGACCAGGAAGACCAGGGGGGAGGTGGCCGCCATGTTCCCCAGGGTGCCGATGGAAAATACCACACCGGTGAGGGTGGCAAAGGAGGACGGAGCGAACCAGACCGTCAGAAGCTTGAGGGTCCCCATGAGATTGCAGGCCATGCCCACGCCCAGGAGGATGCGGCCCGCCGCACCCATCCCCTGCGAATGGGCTGCGGAGAAGAGGAGGGCGCCCCCGATCCCCACTAAAGAAAGCCCGGTCATCATCCGCCTGGGGCCGAGCCTGTCTAAAAGGATGCTGATCGGAATCTGGGTCAGGGCAAAGGCATAGAAAAAGGCGGCGCTGATGGTCCCCAGACCCTGCGTGTCTAATGAAAGGTCTCTTAGAAGATCGTCGGCAATGACTGCATTGGTGGCCCGGTAGAACTGGGAAAGGAAGAAATTAGCAGAGGTAATCAGGAAAATCAGCCAGCGACGGGACATCGGTGTCCTCAATATTTACCATGCAGAAAGCAGGAATTTTCCGGATTAGTGCCGGGGCTGACAAGAGAGGGCAAAATATTCCAAGGCCAGAATATAGCTTAAATATCCGAACCCGACGATGGATCCGGCGCATACCGGGGCAAGATAGGAATGATGACGGAACCCTTCCCGATTGTATACATTCGATATATGGACCTCGATCACAGGGACGGAAATAGTTGAAACGGCGTCACGGATGGCAATGCTGGTATGTGAATAGGCCCCGGCATTAAGGATGATCCCGGAAAACCGGCCCGGGGCGTCCTGGATGCGGTTGACCAGCTCGCCTTCGGAGTTGCTCTGGAAAAAATCCACCGGAATATGTTTTTGCTCCCCATGGGCTTTGATTTTCCGGCAGATGTCCTCCAGGGTCATCTTCCCGTACTGATCCGGTTCCCTTTGGCCCAGCATATTCAAGTTGGGTCCGTTTATCACCAAAACAGATGTCTTATCCATTGATCTTCTCCCGAAGTTTCTTGGACGGCTTGAACCGGACGGTTCTGCTGGATCTGAGAATAATCATCTCCCCTGTCTGCGGATTTCTCCCCTTCCTGGCCCACTTGAATTTTACCCGGAATCTGCCGAAGCCGGCGATGCGGACGTCTTCACCCCGGGCCAGGGCATCCTTAATTTTACCGAAGAGGGAGTCGACGATTTTACCGGCGCGGTTCCTGCTCAGGAATATACGATCCAGCTCTGGGAAGAGGAACAGCTGGAGGCTTTTACGGCGCGGTTTAAAACCGACATGTTCCATTACGCTGGTGACAATACGGGCCTTGTTCAACGTCATGACGCGGTGCCCCCCCTTTTTTTGCCTATGCCCTATGCGCTAGGGGCCATCCCCTCAGCGCTCCGCGCTCCATGCTCTTTGCCGAACTGCATGTCATGAAGCTGTCTGAACCTTCCATTCAATTTCAAAAGCTCTTGGAGGGTCCCCGATTCCACGATCCTGCCCGCCTCCAAAACGAAGATACGGTCTGCCCGCATGATGGTGCTCAGGCGGTGGGCAACGATCACAATCGTCCGGGTCCCTTTCAATCCTTCGATGGCCTTTTGTACCCGCCCTTCGCTCTCTGCGTCGAGGGCCGAGGCCGCCTCGTCCAGCATCAGCACGGCCGGGTCGATCAGTATGGCCCTTGCAATGGCGATCCGCTGTCTTTGACCGCCTGAGAGAAGGCTTCCCTGGTCCCCCACCATGGTCTGATACCCATCGGGTTGGGCCATAATGAAGTCGTGGGCATGGGCGGCCTTTGCCGCGGCGATGATCGCCTCCATCCCTTTTTCCGGATCCCCGTAGCCGATGTTATACTGGATGGTTTCATTAAAAAGGAGGATCTCCTGGTTCACAACGCCTATCTGCCGGCGCAGGGATTTCAGGGTGACATACCGGATATCCATCCCATCGATGGAAATCTTTCCCTCGGTGACGTCGTAAAAACGGGGGATGAGAGAGAGGAGCGTGCTCTTGCCTGCCCCGGTGGATCCTACAAAGGCCACCATCTCCCCCTGCCTGAGGCAGAAGGAGACATCCTTGAGCACCGGGTCGCCGGGAGAATAGCCGAAACTCACCTTGTCAAATGCGATGGTTTCCCTGTGGCGCGGGAGCGGTGCGGCTCCGGGAAGGTCCCGAATGTCGGAGACGGTTCCCATAATCCCGAAGACCCGCTGGGTGGCCCCCTGAAGAGTCTTGATCTGATTGTTCACCAGGGCCAAGCGCTTGACCGGTCTGTAGACCCGTGAAAAGGCATAGGCCATTGCCATGAGTTCACCGAGACTGTGATGAAAATAGACCTTTCCTACGATCAATACCCCGGGCATGACCAGAAAGACAACAGAATCCATCATCGGACCGAGGCCCAACTGCCATCGGTTCCAGTGCATGATCCGATGGTAGAGGTTTTCGGCAAGCGCACTGAACCGCTTAACCTCCCTCTTCCCCATAAAAAACCCATGCACCAG
Organism: Deltaproteobacteria bacterium; assembly: GCA_021737785.1. Taxonomy (NCBI): domain Bacteria; kingdom Pseudomonadati; phylum Myxococcota; class Myxococcia; species Deltaproteobacteria bacterium. Next base: position 33,298 of record JAIPDI010000036.1, on the reverse strand, counting down.
TTTGATGCAGAGGAGGGTTTCATGATAGGCGGACGTGACCTCTGCAGTGGCCTCCTGGACCCTGAAGGAATGTTTCTTGACCTTCTTCCCGAAGATCCTGACCAGGAGGGCGATCAGGGGTACCACAAAAAAGACCAGCAAGGTCAGTTTGAGGTTCATCACGAAGAGATAGATCAGGAACACCAGGGCCGAGAGCGGGTACTCGATCAGGCCCAGGAGCACCTCGGCGATCAGCCCCTGCAATACGGCGAGATCCGCCGTGGACCTGGCAATCAACTCCCCTGCTTTTCTTTTGTGATAGAACCCCGGCGAAAGGGAGATAAACTGGGCGAAGAGGTCTATCCTGAGGGACTTGACCGCCCGGTTGGAAAATGCCGCAGCCGAGAGGCCGCCCAGATAGGTGGTGATGGATTTGATGAACACCGAGACAAAGGCCACCAGCGTGAGGAGTACGAGGAGACGATTCGGGGTGATCCCCTCCACAATGGTCAGTTCCGTCTTTTTAAAGGAGAACCATGATCCGGCTTCCAACTGGATCCAGGGAATTTTCCAGGCCACGGGTGCCGATCCTGTCTTCATCCCTTCATCGACAAAGGGCTGCAGAAGGTAGGCGGGAACCACCACGAACACTGAGGATATGGCCATCAGCACCACTGCGCAGATGACCATCCCCCGATGACGCCGGACATAGGCGGCAATCTCTTTACCTAAGATAAGATCTATCATGAAAATCGGGTGCTGGATACTGGATGCTGGAGACTGGAGACCGGTTAGTACCTTATTTCCAATAACCCTGTAACAAAAAACAAGAAAATCTGTTTGTATCTCAGTACGCCTTATTTTATAGACTCACACGGAGCCACAAAGAACACGGAGAAAAGGGCATGTTCCCGTTTATTTTCAAAAAAAATCCTTTGTGTGCTTTGTGTCTTTGTGTGAGTCCCGCCGCGGGATTGATTGCGGGTATCCGCTTTAGTGGATACGGGATTTCGGATACGGATCCGTCATTCAATCACGTTTGGGTCATGCGGGGCAGTGATGCCCTCCAATCCGGGATTCAGAGGTTATAATGCGCCGATAAGCCTGGAGATGACGATCCGCTGCACCTCGGAGGTCCCTTCTCCGATCTCCAGGAGCTTCTGGTCCCGGTAGAATCGTTCCACGTCATATTCTTTCATCAATCCATAACCGCCGTGGAGTTGGACAGCATGGTTGGCGCATCGATACATGACCTCGGAACAGTGGAGCTTGGCCATGGCCGCTTCTTTGGAAAAGGGCTTTTTATTGTCTCTCAGCCAGCAGGCCTTATAGAGGATGAGCCGGGCGCATTCGATCTCGAGGGCCATGTCGGCCAGTTTGAATGCATTCACCTGGAAGTTGGATATCGGTTTGCCGAACTGTTCCCGTTCCTTGCTGTATTTCAGGGAGAGATCAAGGCACCCCTGTGCCCCCCCCAGACCCATGGCGCCGATGGAGAGGCGTCCCCCGTCCAATGTCTGCAACATCTGGTAAAATCCATGACCTCTTGGACCCAGGAGATTTTCCTGGGGGACGCGGCAATCGTCAAAATAGAGTTCACTGGTATTGGACGCGCGCCACATCAGCTTGCCATGCATCTCCCTGGCCTCGAACCCGGGGGTCCCCGATTCCACAAGTATGCACGAAAGCTCGGGCCGGCCGTCTTCACGGGTCCCGGTGCGGCACAGGGCCGTCACCCCCGATGTGATCCTGGTGGAGGCATTGGTGATGAAGATCTTGCTTCCGTTAACCACCCACTCATTGCCGTCCAAGGCCCCCGTGGTCTTGGAATTGCCGGCATCGGAACCTGCGTTGGGTTCGGTAAGACCAAACCCCCAAAGGGCCTCCCCGCTGCACAATGCGGGCAGATATTTTTCCTTTTGTTCCTCATTCCCAAAGTAGTAGAGGGGCCCGATCCCCAAGGAATTGCCCGCGGCCACCGTCGCCGCATGGGAGCCGTCCACCCTGGCGATCTCTTCGGTGGCGATGATGTAAGAGACGTAATCCATCCCCTGGCCGCCGTATTTTTCCGGGACAAACATCCCGAAAAGGCCCAGATCAGCCATTTTCCGCATGGTGTCATAGGAAAACTCCTCTTTTTCATCCAGCTCCCTTGCAACCGGTTTGATCTCCTTTTCGGCAAAGTCACGGACTGAATTGCGCAGAATTTCCTGTTCCATCGAAAGGCTGAAGTCCATAATCACTCCTTCAATTGACAATTGAGGAATCGCGAATTCAGGAATTCAGGGTAAAAACAGCTATTTTGATTCCATCCGCAAGATTCCTTCATAGGGTTCACCTGTCTCATTCAACCGTTTCTTCGTCCAAAAAGCACGTTCTCAGGCCCTTAATCCCTCGTCCCCGCAATGTTTTCTCCTCCATAAACCACCCAGTTTATAGGCGTGCATTTACACTTTGTCAATTAGAAAAGCGGCCGGTGCCGAATATCCCCGGTTGTCGGAATTGCTTGATTCGGTATGCTTTTTATTATATTAAATTGTCATTTATCCACCAACTTCACACCGTAAGGAGGCGTATCATGAAAGGACCCGTACGAGTGGTTCGGTCCGACACCATAGCGGGGTGCAAAAATCTGGGGCCGATCTATGAATGGTCGGAGAAAAAAGCATATCTTGCCATCGACAGGGTGTCTTTCAATGGAAAGACCGGCGCCATCCTCTGTTACTGTAATCCCCCGGTGCATCAGGTGGGAAACCCCGGTCTGGATGCCTATCTCGAGGGGTTGGGAAAAGTCTATGAACAGGGAGACGATCTCAGTTTCCTGATCCTTTACGGCGCCAACGATCCCGTGCATGCGGGGGGGGATCTCAAGGAAAGCCTTGACCGGCTGGAGACCACGCTCAGGGCCAAGGAGGAGAAGGCATCCGCCGGCGCATCTGCAGAAGATATCGACCGGCTTTTCGAGTGGGCCGACAATAGGTTGAAAAAAGGAATTTCCCTTCACGGAACTATCCGGAAGATTGCCCGGGACATGCGGGTGGTGGCCGTGTGTGGAGGTGGAACACGGTTCGGCGGATCCGCGGAGATCCCCCTTATGGCCGATTATCTGGTGGGCGATTCCAGGAGCGGCATGTGTTTCAGCGAGGCCATGATCGGGTTGATACCGGGCTGGGCAGGGATCGCCCGAACCCTGATCAAGGCGGGTCCGGTCAATGCGGTCTGTATGGCCATGACCTCCCGAGAGGTAAAGGCCGATGAACTCAAGGCCATCGGGATCTATAATGAGATCGTCCATATCCCCTTTCCATTTCCCAGGAGGGGAAAGACCGCTGATCCCGATGCGGACAAGGCCCATTATCTGGCGGCCCTGGAGACCCATAACGATGAAACAGGACTCCTTCTTCTCCCCAAGGCCCTGGATATGGCGACCTGTCCGGAAGACGCCATCCCCGTGATAAGTGAGGATGAAAGAGGGGTCCTGGCCACCCGGGAGGAGGTCTCCCGAGAGGTCGCCAGGAGAAAAGCCCCTGAAAATTACGCCCATCTCCGGGGGAAATCCTTGAGAGCGGTGAACGATGAGATCAAGCGACTGGGAAGGCCCCTGGCCCCCCAGTCCATAGAGGCCCTGACCAGACTTCTAAAAGCGTATGATCCATCTGGATTTGATGAGCATCTCTTTGTGGAAAAGGAGATGAAGGCGGATGCCGGGCTGTACCGCAATCCCCGGTTCCGTGCAGGTCTGATCGCCACACTGGAGCAAACCGTCGCAGATTACAGGGAGGCAGACTGACATGAAAGACTATTTTGAAAAGATGACGCCCATCGGAAAGCCGATCAACGAAAAAGATCGTGAACAGAACCGGGAAAACGCCCGTGAGATAGCCGGGGTGGATATGGAGATCGCCGAGGCCGTGGAGAAGAGAAAACAGGCCGGGATCCCCCTGGAAAAGATCTATAAAAGGGGCGAAAAAGCGGCCTGGGAACGGATCGGTCTTCTGGTGGACCCGGGGTCCTTTCTCCCCTTGAACAGTCTCTACGATCCCGAGTTCAACCAGGAGGGAAGCACCGGCGTCTGGACCGGATTGGGCAGGATATCCGGCCGATACGCGGTGATTATTGCGTCCGACAACAAGGTCCTGGCCGGGGCGTGGATCCCCGGGCAGCGGGAACATGTGTTCCGGGCCCAGGATATGGCCGAACAACTCAACATCCCCTTGGTCTGGGTGCTCAACTGCAGCGGCGTCAAATTGACCGAACAGGAGAAGGTATATGCGGGCCGGCGATCCGGAGGGAGGACCTTTTTCAGGCATGCCGAACTGGCGGAAAAGGGGATCCCGGTGATCGTCGGCATGTTCGGCACCAATCCGGCAGGCGGCGGCTATCATGCCATCAGCCCGGCCATCATCTTTGCCCACGAAAAGTCCAATATGGCCGTGGGCGGCGGCGGCATTGTCAGCGGCATGTCCCCAAAGGGGCATTTTGACCTGGAAGGCGCCGAGACCCTGATCGAGGCGACCCGGCAGTTCAAAGAGGTCCCGCCCGGCGGCGTTGGAATCCACCACAACAAGACCGGGTTCATGAGAGAGGTCTTTGATACGGAAGAGGGGGTGCTGGATGCGGTCAAAAAGTGCATGGCCGGCATGCCCCTGTATGATCCCGCCACCTTCAGGGTGGCCGAACCGGCCGATCCGTTGTATTCGCCGGAGGACCTTAACTTTGTGGTCCCTTATAATCAGAAAAGGACCTACAGCACGGAACAGGTCCTGGCAAGGCTTTTTGACGGCAGCGAACACATGGAATACCGGCCGGACTACGGTCCCGAGGTCTATTGCGGCCTGGCCAAGATAGACGGCTTTCCCATCGGCGTCATTGCCAACCGACAGGGATTCCTGGGAAAGGGCTATCCAAAATATGCAGAGGGCAAATACCTCGGCATCGGGGGCAAGCTCTACCGCGAGGGCCTCATCAAGATGAATGAACTGGTCATGTACTGCGGCAGGGACAAACTCCCCCTCATCTGGTTTCAGGATACGAGCGGCATCGATGTGGGCGATATCGCTGAGCAGGCAGAGCTTCTGGGTCTGGGCCAGTCCCTGATCTACTCCATTGAAAGCTCCCACGTCCCGATGATGTGCGTTGTCCTGAGAAAGGGAACGGCTGCGGCCCACTACATCATGGGAGGGCCCCAGGCCACCCGGAACAACGCCTTTACCCTGGGTGTGGGCACGACGGAGATATATGTGATGCACGGGGAGACCGCTGCGGCCGCGGCCTTTGCCAGGCGCCTGGTCAAGGAAAAGGATGCCGGACATCCCCTCGATCCGGTGATCGAGAAGATGAACGCCCTGGCCAAGCAGTATTATGATCAGTCCAGGCCCATATACTGCGCAAAGGCGGGGCTGGTGGATGAGATTGCCCCGATGGCGGCGTTAAGGGACTATTTCGTTGGATTTGCCAGGTGCTGCTATCAGAACCCGAAGCGCATCTGCCCTCAGCATCAGATGCTGCTGCCGAGATCCGTCAGGGGATAGTAATGGATACTGGTTTCTGGACACTTGGATACTTGATAGGTAGAGCGCGGCACTATAGGAAACCGGCTCGAGGAAAAGGAGGAGACAATGAGCGAGCATGATATGTTTAAGGTCAATTCGAGGATGCCCAGGAAGGTGAGACTGGGCGATATCACCATCAGGGACGGATTCCAGCATGAAGAGGAATGGATCCCCACAGAGGCCAAGATATACTATCTTCAGGAGCTGGCCTTTGCCGGTGTCAAACGGATGGAGGTGACCAATCTGGGAAACCCCAGGATCATGCCCCAGTTCAAGGATGCCGAGGAGGTCCTCAAGGGGGTGCACGACGACATATTTAAAAAGCGGCTGGCCAGGAAGGGGCTGAGCCATGAGGATATCGAATGGACGTGCGTCACCATTCGCGAACCTGCCGTGGACCAGGCCATCCGGCTCAGGGAAAAGGGCTATGGCCCGGACAGGGTCCTGATGATGGTATCCACCGATGAAGAACACCATTTTGCCAACAGCGGCACCACACTTCCCGATTACTGGAAAGAGGCCGAGCGCTGCATCAAGAAGTGCAAGGCGGCCGGTATCAAGATGTGCGGCACGGTCAGCACCATCTGGGGAAGCCCCATATCAGGGCCTACCCGATTTGAGGACGCCCTGGAATTTACCAAGCGATGGCTCAGCATCGGGGCCGATGATATCGAACATGCGGATCACGACGGCTCTGCCCCGCCCAATCAGGTGCACCGCTATTTTTCCATGGTACTGGATGAACTCCCCAATACGGACCTCCATATCGCCCATTTTCACGTGACCCGGGGATGGGGTCTGGCCAATGTCCTGGCGGCCCTCCAGGCCGGGGTCGATATCTTTGAGGGCACCATCGGCGGGATGGGCGGTCAGCCCGCCAACTTCCTGGGCAAGGTCCCGGTCCCGGGCACAGGGTCGTATTATTACAAGGACCCAAATGTGGTGGGGCTGGTCACCCTTGAGGATACGTGCGTCATGCTGGATGAGATGGGGATTGATATCGACGGGATCAACATCGACCGGATCCTGGAGATCGGACGGATGATGGAACGAACGGCCGGGAGGAGGCTCCGCTCGGAATCGATCCTGAACGGTCGGATCCCCAAGGCACCGCGGGAGGATTTCAAGCGGCCCGGCCTCCCTATAGCCAAGGAAAGGCTGGGCGAGAAACCGGGTCAGCTCATCCCCGAGGGATGGCCCGAACAGGCCGAGGTGCCCCCGGAAGTCAGAGAAAAGAAATAGAGACTTTCTCCAGATCCTTCCCCCCGGCGCCGTTGTCGCGGGGGAGGGATCGAGGGAGGGGAATCCTTTCAAAGAGGTCCCTCCTCACCCTTTCAGCCAGGGCGGTCACGCCCTCTTCATCGATCCCGGTCTTTATCCCTGACCTATTGAAAAAACGAATCAGCCCCTCGGTGGGCTGATTTCCCGGGGCCCCGGTGATGCAGCCCCCGGTCCCCCCGAGGGAGGCGTCGAAGCGCCGGATCCCCAGATCAAAGGCGATCCGGGAATTGGCCAGGGCCTGAGCCCCTGATATGTGGTGCGGGTGGTATCCGATGCGATGGCGGTCTCTTCCTTTCCTCAGTTCCAGGAGTGTTTCCAGGATCTGTGCGGTCTCATCATTTCCCGCCACCCCCTGGAGGTCCGAGAGGGTTACGGTGCGGGCCCCCAGATCGAAAAGGAGGTCCATGTGCCGGCTTATCTCGTTCAGGTCCGCTCCAGTGAACATCGCTTTTTCCAAGTCCATATATCCGAATGCAGCAGAGATGTAGGCCACGACCCGGATATGCCGCAAAGAGGCGTCCTTCAGAATGGTTTTGTACTCATCCACCGTCTCGGTTACGGATCTTCCCAGGTTGGCCAGGTTGTGGGCCTCCACCGCGGAAAAAAATATCCCCATGGTGTGATTGAAGCCGTCCGGGCCCAGGTCGAGGCGGAGAAAAGACCTGTAGCCAATGAGATTGGGGACCAGGGTGATGATATGGGCCCGGTCGACTCTCCCCAGATCCGAGGAGATCTTTTTGAGGGCCTCTTCATGCATGGCCGGGGCGATTTTGGGGTGGATGCAGGAAAGGACTTCCAGACCGGGAAAGCCGAGATCCACCAGCTCCGACGCTATCTTGATCCTTATCTCGGGTGTAAATATATGCAGATGGGTCCCCGGCACATTCTGACCGAACTCCCTCAATGTGACATCGGTGATAACGGCCTTTTCCACAGCAATCATGCTATGCTCCATGCGCCATGACGTTCGAAGCGAGCGGTCCCCTTAAGGAGCCGACAATCGCCTCCAGCTCTGACAACGGGACGATTTTGAGGAAAGCCCTTCGCGTCCATATCCAACTATCTGACACAGGCGCCTGTTGTGGAAAGGGTCATGCGTCGGGTGTCCAGATGCGCGGGCATGCCGATGGGAAGGGTCAGATTGTCTTGGCCGTGCCCTGCGGGGAACCCGGTAATCAGGGGGATATCGAGCTCGGACGCCATCGCCATGAGGAGACGATCCGTTGATGAGGTGTCGCCGCAGTCTACGAATTCCCCGGCGATCAGGCCGGCGATGGTGTTCAGTTGACCTGCCAGGGAGAGATGGGTCAGCATCCGGTCGATGCGGTACAGGGGTTCCCCCCTGTCCTCCACAAAAAGAATGGCGCCCTTCAAAGAGGGGAGATAACGGGTCCCCACCAGGTGACAGAGAAGACTCAGGTTGCCCCCCAGCAACGGCCCTTCGGCACTCCCCGTAAGGAGAGGGGTTCCTCCCTTGAGATCGAAGGAAACCGGCTCTTCCGACGACAGTATCTTGAAGAGGCCCTCCAGGCTGCTGTCGGAGATGGAGCAAAGCCCCTGCACCATGGGGCCGTGAAAAACGACCAGCCCGGTCATTTTATAAACCGCCATGAGGAGGGCGGTGATATCGCTGTACCCCACGATGATCTTGGGGTGTTGGCGGATCAGGTCGTAATCAAGCCTCTCAAGGAGTCTGAGGCTGCCGTATCCGCCGCGGGCGCAGAAGACGGCCGTGACCTCACTATCCAGGAACATGGCGTTAAGATCGGAAAGCCGGGCTTCGTCATGGCCCGCCAGGTAATCGTGCCGGTCATAGAGGTGCGCGGCCTCACGAACCCTGAAGCCTCTGGACATCAGCAGGTCAAGCCCCGGCTTCACGCCGGAGGCATCCACCGGACCCGCCGGTGAAATGACGCCGATAAGGTCCCCCGGCCTCAGCCGGGGAGGGATGATGAGGGGAGGGTTCTGGGGTCTGGAAGGCGACATCGGTTTCAGAGGTTTCTGTTGAAGAGGATAATGAGTCCCTGGAGGGTGAGAAATTCCTCCACATGATGGATGGTCTCCGAGACTTCGGCCACCAGCGGGGCCAGACCTCCTGTGGCAATCACCATGGATGTCTCCCCGGATTCTTTCCAGATCCGGTGGACAATGCCGTCCACCAGGCCGGCGTACCCGAAGATAATGCCGGCGTTCATGCTGCTGACCGTGTCCTTGGCAATGACCGTCTTGGGCCGGGAAAATATCTCCACCCTCGGAAGCTTGGAGGCCTCCTGAAAAAGGGCCTCGCAGGATATGATGACCCCCGGGGCGATGGCCCCTCCGATGTACGCCCCTTGTTTGGATATGCAATCGAATGTGGTGGCGGTGCCGAAATCGACCACCACCAATGCGGTGCGATAAGTTTCAAAGGCGGCCACGGCATTGACGATCCGGTCCGCGCCCACTTCCCTCGGGTTGTCATATAGGATGGGCATCCCCGTCTTTATGCCGGGACCCACGATTACGGGCTTTACCTGAAAATAGCGGCGGGAAAACTCCTCTACCGTGTTGAGCAGCGGGGGGACCACACACGAAATAATCGTATTGCGGATGTCCTCAAAGCGGATCCCCTTCCACTGGAACAGGGTGCCCACGAGGATGCCCAATTCATCGGCGGTCGTTTCCTTTTCGGTCCGGATCCGCCAGTGATGGAGTATGCGCTCCCCCTCGGTCACGCCCAGGACAATATTCGTATTGCCGATATCCATGCAGAACAGCATGATGTTCAGACCCTCCTCACTCCCCGACCTTTCCCCTCTTGATCGCATCGATGATTCGAACGGTCTCCACGGCCTTTGCTACATGGTGCACCCGCACGATGTGGGCGCCGTTCATGACGCCTGCGGCCACCGCGGCCATGGAACCGGTGTCCCTCTCATGGGGCGCCTTATCCAGGATATGACCGATAAACGCCTTGTTGGACGGTCCTAAGAGAACGGGCCGTTCAAGACCCAGGAAGTGGTGGAGTTCTTTGATAATCCGGAGATTGTGATCAAAGGTTTTTCCGAAACCGATGCCCGGATCCACGATTGTCAGGTCCCTTCGAATGCCGGCAGCCTCGCAGCGATCAACGGCCTCCCCCAAGAACTCCAGGATTTCATTGATCAGGTCCTCATAGACAGGGTTTTTCTGCATGTCGCCGGGGGTTCCCTTCATGTGCATCAGGATGACGGGAACCCCCGCCCGGGCCGCGGTCCCGGCCATCTCCGGATCGAACCGGAGGGCGCTGATGTCATTGATGATAGACGCCCCGGCCCTGAGGGCCTCCCGGACTACCTCGGCTTTGCACGTGTCAATGCTGATGTGGGCGGTGACCTCTTTACGAACTCCCTCTATGACCGGGATGACGCGGTCCATCTCTTCGGCAGCGGAAATGGACTCGGAATAGGGCCGCGTGGACTCGCCCCCGATATCGATGATATCGGCCCCGTCCCGGTCCATCTGGATGCCATGGGCAACGGCCTTTCCTGTTTCAAAATAATGACCCCCGTCTGAAAAGGAATCCGGGGTCACATTCAGGACCCCCATAACGTGGGTTCTCTTATCCAGGTCCAGGATGTGTCCGTTCCATTTCAGCGCCATGCCCATATCTATTCTTTCTCTTCTTCGGGTGCTTCGGCTTCCGATTCTTCTGCATCGGATGCCACAGGGGCCTCCACATCTCTTGCCTGGACGGGTTTCTTCTTTCGAACGATCTTTTTCTTGGGCCTGGGCCCCTTTTCGCCTGCCATGATCGCGTCCACATCGTCGCTGGTCAGGCTCTCCTTTTCGAGGAGGGCCTCGGCGATCTTGTGCATGGTGTCCAGATTGTCCCGAATGAGTTTGGAGGTCTTTTCATAGGCGGTGGTAACGATGTTTCTCACCTCTTCATCGATTTTGCGCGCGGTGTCTTCCCCGTAATCCCTGTGCTGGGAGAGTTCCCTCCCCAGGAAGATCTGCTCGTCTTTCCTCCCAAAGCTTAAAGGCCCCAGTTCCTTGCTCATGCCGAAATCGCAGACCATCTTACGGGCAAGGTCCGATGCCCTTTGAATGTCATTGCCGGCGCCCGTGGTCTCTGTCTGGAGAACGATTTCCTCAGCGGCCCTCCCGCCCATGAGTATGGCAATATTGTTCAGGAGGTATTCCTTGGGATAGGTATGCTTCTCATTGATCGGAAGCTGCTGGGTCAGCCCCAGGGCGCGGCCTCTCGGTATGATGGTTACCTTGTGAATCGGGTCGGCGCCGGGAAGGAGCTTGGCGGCCAGGGTATGGCCCGCCTCATGATAGGCGGTAATGCGCTTCTCTTCCTCGCTGATAATCATGCTCTTCCGTTCGGTGCCCATCAGGACCTTGTCTTTGGCGTCTTCGAAGTCATCCATCTCCACCCGGTCCTTGCCCCGTCGCGCCGCCATCAGGGCGGCCTCGTTGACCATGTTTTCCAGGTCCGCGCCGGTAAACCCGGGGGTTCCCCTGGCCAGCACGGAGACGTCCACGTTATCGGATACCAGTTTCTTTCTGAAGTGCACCTTTAAGATGCCCTCGCGTCCCCCCAGATCCGGGACCGGCACCACCACCTGCCGGTCAAACCGCCCTGGCCTCAGGAGGGCCGGGTCGAGCACGTCGGGCCGGTTGGTCGCTGAAATAAGGATGACCCCCTCGTTGGATTCGAAACCGTCCATCTCCACCAGGAGCTGGTTGAGGGTCTGTTCCCGTTCATCATGGCCCCCGCCCAGGCCCGCCCCACGGTGCCGGCCCACCGCGTCGATCTCATCGATGAAGATGATGCAGGGCGCGTTCTTCTTGCCCTGGTTAAAGAGGTCTCTGACCCGGGAGGCCCCCACCCCTACGAACATCTCCACGAAATCGGACCCGCTGATGCTGAAAAAGGGAACCCCTGCCTCGCCTGCAATGGCCCTTGCCAGGAGCGTTTTCCCTGTTCCCGGCGATCCCACCAGGAGGACCCCCTTGGGGATTCTGCCCCCGAGACGGGTGAATTTTTTGGGATCGCTGAGGAACTCAACGATCTCCCCCAGTTCTTCCTTGGCCTCGTCGATCCCTGCCACGTCCTGGAAGGTCACCTTCTCCTGGGAGTCGGTCATAAGCCTGGCGCGACTCTTTCCGAAGGAGAGGGCCTTCCCTCCGCCGGCCTGCATCTGCCGCATGAAAAAAATCCAAACGCCGATCAGCAAGAGCATCGGGACCCACGAAAGAAATACCTGAAACCACGATGAGTCCTCCTGAGGCCTTGCGCTGATCTGTACCCCTTTGCTCCTGAGGAGACTGATGAGTTCCGGATCTTTGGGGGCGTAGGTTTTGAAAGGGCCCTGGGTGGACATCCCCGAGATATTTTCCCCCTGGATCGTCACCTGATTGACGCTCCCATTGTCCACCATAGTCAGAAAATCACTGTAGCTGATACCCGTTCTGGCCCGGTCGGGCTGTTTGAATATCTGAAAAAGCATCACCATCATGAGGCTGATGACCAGCCACAGTGCAAGATTCTTATAGAAAGGATTCAATTTAATATGACCTCCATGGACCGGGTTGGCTGATTGCGTGTTGACAACTGAGTCCCGACAATCCGATAGTTAGTGCCTGAACAAAAATCACGCCTTGGCGTGATTCAGGCACAATTGAATATTCGAGAATTGAAAATTGAAAACTGATGGAACAAAATTTACATTAACAGAACCTCTTCTCATATTTCACTGTTTCTTGATTTTCCGGGGTTGCGTTCGGGTACCAGTTAACTCAAATTCTCAGTCTTCACAATTGAAAACCAGCACTGTTTTAACGAATTCTGATAATGGGAATTTGGACCAGATGACTCGCTTCGATTGAAACAGGACTAAGTTGATGTGAAAACATTATTATTATAGTTATAATTTTTTTAAATTCCATATAAATTTGAACATGCATCCATATCAACGGATCCCCCGGCTGTTTATGGGATCTGCCTGATGATCGTAAGATGGGAAAGGTTGACAGCGGCCCCACTTTCTTTGTTGACAATCTAAGTACCTGGCCATCAAGATGAAACAGGAGGGTCGGCATTTTGCAGATTCAGCGTCCCGGTGCCTGCACCGGACGTGATGGGCCGACACTCCGGATTATGAAAGGGGTTGATAAACCCATTGAAGGGAGGCGAGGATGGAACCATATGCATTCAGTGAACAGGACCTCAAACAGATGGAGGACTGGGGTCTCACGTCAGCGGAGGTAAACCGGCAACTGGAGATTTTCAACAGGCCCGCCTCTTTTCTGAAGCTGACAGCCCCCTGTACCGTCGAAGACGGCATCCGGACCTTTGACCGGGAAAAGAGGGACACCCTGGCCGCTGTCTATGAGAGCAAGGGCCCCGGCCGTGACTGCGTCAAGTTTGTGCCCGCATCCGGGGCCGCCTCCCGGATGTTCAAGGTCCTTCTCCGCTATTTTCACCGGGATGGGGAGATCACGAGGTCGATGGTTGCCGGGGAGGCGGCCGCAGGGAGTCCGGATGCGGAGCAATTCCTCATTTTTGCAGACGGGCTGAAAAGGTTTGCATTTTTCAGGGATCTTCAATCTGTTATGGAAGATCACAATCTCAGGGTGGATGCCCTCCTGAAGGAGGGGCGCTTCAGGGACATCCTCGGGTTCCTCCTCACCGATAAGGGACTCGATTATGCGGATCTGCCCAAGGGGCTCCTCAAGTTTCATGAATATCCCACAGGGAGCCGGACGGCCTTTGAAGAGCATCTGGTGGAGGCCGCATCCTATGTGACCCGGAGAGATGGGCGGTGTGTCCTCGGCTTTACGGTCTCACCGGAGCACATGGACAGGTTTAACGCTACTCTCCAAGAGGCCAAAGGGGTATATGAGGAGAAATTCAAAGTTCAGTATGCCGTCTCTTTTTCCGTTCAGGACCCTTCCACAGACACCATCGCCGTAGACCTGGACAATGCCCCTTTCCGGCAGGAGGACGGGAGCCTGTTGTTCCGTCCGGGGGGCCATGGCGCACTCCTGAGAAACCTCCACCTTATTGACGGGGAAATCATTTTTATTAAAAATATCGATAATGTGGTTCCGGATCATCTCAAACCCGAAACCTCCCTGTGGAAAAAGATTACCGCCGGGTATCTCCTGGAGATGCAGGGTCGGATCTTTGGCTTTATGGAGAAACTGGCCTCCGGGAATACAGATCCCCGGCTTCTGGACCAGGCAGCCGATTTTCTGGAAAAGGAACTCCTGATTTCCGTGCCGGGGCATATGAAACAGGGGCCCCCTGAAGAGAGAAGGGCCTATCTTGCGGAAAGACTCGATCGCCCGATCAGGGTGTGCGGCATGGTAAGGAATGTGGGCGAGCCCGGGGGAGGGCCTTTCTGGGTTGAGGACGGGTCCGGCCAGCGATCAATCCAGATCGTGGAAACCGCCCAGATCGATTTCGATTCCGCTCAACAGCGGGAGATCTTTGACGCCTCCACCCATTTCAATCCGGTGGACCTGGTCTGCGGGGTCAAGGACTGGCAGGGGAGGCCGTTCGATCTGACCCGGTTTGTCGATCCCGATGCCGTCTTCATCTCCCGTAAATTTAAGGATGGAAAGGACCTCAAGGCACTGGAACACCCGGGTCTCTGGAACGGATCGATGTCCGGTTGGATCACCCAGCTGGTGGAGGTCCCGGATATCACATTCAACCCGGTGAAGACGGTCAACGACCTTCTGCGGAAAGGGCACCAGCCCGCCGGATAGCAGGGGCGGCGGCCGAGCCTTATGGCCCCTTAAGGGTTGCAGCTCATTTAAATGAGACCCCCTGCCGGGTCTTTTGCCATATTTCCAGAAGCCTGAAGGGTTATTGAGCGGGCATGCGATTCGCTGAATGAGAGAAGATGAGTGAAATGATGCAGAAACGTGAAAACAAGACCATGGCCACCTACTCCTCCTGGTTCGTGATCGTGGTGGCGGTATTCATCACGAGCCTCCTTACCGCCAACATCACGTCGGTCAAACTGATCAGCCTCTGGGGTCTGGTGCTGCCCGCGGGCATTGTCATCTTCCCGGTGAGTTATATCGCGGGTGATGTCCTGACGGAGGTGTACGGGTACGGCCGGGCGCGGCGGGTTATCTGGCTCGGGTTTTCCTGCAATCTCCTGATGGTGATCGTTATCTGGCTGGGCCAGGTCATGCCTCCGGTCGCATTCTGGGACGGACAGACGGCCTACGAGCGGATATTGGGCTATGCCCCAAGACTCCTGTGCGCCTCCTTCCTGGCATACCTTGCAGGGGAATTTCTTAACGCCTATGTCATGGCAAAGATGAAAATCGCCACAAAGGGACGCTGGTTGTGGACGCGCACCATAACCTCCACACTGGTGGGGCAGGGGGTCGACTCCCTGATATTCATTACCATCGCCTTTGCCGGGACCCTCCCCATCGGGGCCATGGCCCTCGGCATCATCACCCAATGGCTGGTTAAATCCGCCTATGAGGCGGTTGCCACCCCGGTTACATATAAGGTGGTGGGATTTTTAAAGCGACAGGAAGGACTGGATGCCTTTGATCATGATACCCGTTTCAACCCGCTTCTGATCAGAGAACAGCCATAATCCTTTCTTGTATTCGCCGTGTATAAATGATAAGAGAATCTGTCCGGCGAAGGCGTGAGCGCGACGGAGTCTTGAACCCTGAACCTTCGACCCTGAAGACACCATGTTATGAATCTATTCGATGTGCTGATCCTCGCCTGTATGATTTTCCTGATCGTTCGGGGCATATTCCGCGGATTTGTCAGGGAATTGGGGTCGCTCGCAGGCATTTTCCTGGGTATCTGGGCGGCCTATGTGTATCACCCGGAGATGACCGGTGTTCTTGGGTCCTTTTTACCGGCCTGGAAATACCTCCCCCTGCTCAGCGTTGTCCTGATAGTGGTCATACTCCTTGTTCTCTGCAATGTGTTTGCCTGGTTGCTCCATAAGTTCCTTAGAAAGGTGTTTCTGGGCTGGGCTGACAGGACACTGGGGGCGGGCCTTGCCATCCTCAAGGGGGTGGTCATTATCTATTTTGCAATTGTCCTGATGACCTATTTTGTCCCCTCCAAGTCGCCTTTCATCACCGACTCAAAACTGGCGCCGGTGATCGTCCATTCCTATCAGTCTGTGGTGGGACTCTTATCTCCAGGGACCTATGAAAATCTGAAGAAGCGGTTTACAGGACAGAAGGAACGGATCCCCGGCGCGCTCTCAGGGCCGAGGAGGGATCCTGCCGGAGACCATGACCGGAGATAGACTATCCGTTGCGATTCGATCCCTGGTGGATCTGGTGGCCCGGCTCAGGGGGCCAGGAGGCTGCCCATGGGATGCCAAACAGACCGATGATACCCTGAAGATCTATCTGATCGAGGAGGCGTACGAGGTCCTGGATGCCATTGAGGGCGCATCTCCCCGGGAGGTCTGCTCGGAATTGGGGGACCTCCTGTTTCAGATCGTATTTCTGGCCCATCTGGCGTCTGAGCGGAAAGAGTTTGATCTTGCGGATGTGATGGAGACGATCGCAAAAAAGATGATTCGCAGGCACCCCCATGTCTTCGGTAATGTACAGGTGGAAAATGCCGAGGATGTCGCGTCCAACTGGGCCAGGATCAAACAGAGGGAAACCGGGATGCCGGAGGATATTTCCGCTTCGCTGAAAAAGGTTCCCTCGGGTTCGCCGGCCCTTCTGAGGGGCCACAGGATGGGCGAACGGGCCGCCAAGGCAGGATTCGACTGGGCCAATGCAGATGACGTCTGGGCCAAGGTCGATGAAGAGTTGAAAGAGTTGAGGACGGCCATGGATGACGGGAATCCGGAGGCCATGGCCTCGGAATTGGGGGATCTCCTCTTCACCCTTACGAACCTGGCGCGGCACTGGGGTGAAAATGCCGAGAATCTGATGCGAGACGCGAACCAGAAGTTCCTGAGGCGATTTGAGAAGATGGAAAGACGATTGACGGATTCGGGTGTTGGGTTGGAAGAGGCTACCCCGGATCAGATGAACTCGGCGTGGGAAGCGATAAAAGAGCGCGAGGGATAAAGGTGGGGTGTGCCGAGAGCGAAGCGGAAAAAGAGGGTCTTTCGCGGGATTCTGAAATGGATCTGCGCAATACTCTTTGTCTGTTTTGTCCTGAGCGTCCTGGAGGTGGCGCTCTTGAAGTGGGTGAATCCGCGGGTTACCGTCATGTCGGCCCGTCAATGGATCCGCCATCTGGCAGGGGATGGGGAAGAAGCGCCCCGAATGCATTGGCGGCCGCTGGAGGAGATGTCCCCCTATATTCGAAAAGCGGTTCTCGCAGGCGAGGATCAACGGTTTTTGTCCCATAGCGGGTTCGATTTTACAGAGATCAACAAAGCCGTGAAGGACATGGCCTCGAGCAGGGGGGTGAGAGGGGCCAGCACCATTACCATGCAGACGGCGCGGACCGTTTTTCTATGGCCGGCCAGGAGCCTGTTCAGGAAGGCCCTGGAGGCATACTATACGGTGCTCATCGAACTCTTCTGGGGAAAGGACAGGATCCTTGAGATCTATCTGAACACGGTGGACTGGGGAAAAGGGATCATGGGGATCGAAGCGGCTTCACAGCGCTATTTCCATGTCTCGTCAGCGCACCTGACCCGGGGCCAGGCAGCGCTCCTGGCGGCCATCCTCCCGAGCCCGCACCGATGGTCGCCGACCCGCCCCGGCCCCCATACCCTCAGGAGGCAGGAACGGATACTCAGGGATTTGGACAGAATGCCCCTGGTTGTCCCCCTGAATGGAGCATCCAACCGGTAAAGAACGCAGATGAACGCTAACCTCAGGCACTTCGTCAACCGCATATCCGACTTCTTGTTCAGGATCCAGGGGATCAGTCTGAAATGGAAGCTCCTGATCCCCTTTCTTCTCTTCTCCTTCATCGGCACCGTGGTGCTGGCATACATCGGATTAAGCTCCCAGCAGGAACTGATCCGGCAGGAAGAGCGAAGAGGGATCCGTGATTTCTACAGCCTGTTTCTAACAGCGATTAGTCACAAGGGAGAACAGGCCCTTTCCATGGCAACGATCGTCGCGCAAGACCACCGCGTGCAGGAATTGCTGGCACAAGGAGACCTTGACGCCCTCCGGGAATACACCCGGCCCCTGTATCAACAATTGAAAATGAATTTCGGAATTCAGCAGTTTCATTTTCATATCCCTCCGGGGAAATCCTTTCTGCGCATGCATGCATTGAGTCCGGCGGGCGAAATGATCTCCTACAGAAGGGCGATTATGGACGTCATGAAGAGCGGCATCGGCATTGCGACCTTTGAATGGGGATTGACGGGTCTGGGGATGCGAGGGATCGTTCCCATATACCACAACGACGTACTGGCCGGCAGCTTTGAAATCGGTTTCCCTTTTGGAACCCCTTTTCTGGAAGATCTCAAAACCACCTGGGGCCCTGACGTTTCGGTGTTTGAAAAAAGGAGTGAAAACAAATTTCTCCTTGTCGCCACCACCAAGAAAGAGGTCTCGCCATCCTGTCCGCTGGGACACCTGACCCCGCCCCTGGACGGTGAACCGGTTATCCTCATCGCACCTGCCGGTCATCCTGCCAGTTCCATCCTGGTCGGCCCCATCAGGGACCACTACGGCGAGGTCATGGCGATAGTTGAAGTTGAAGCCGACCGCACCGAGATCATCCGGCGGTTGGCCCGGACCCTGAATCTCATGATTGTTGTGGGGGCAACAGGGATCCTGATCTCCTTTGCGTTGATCTGGGTGGTGGCCATTCTTTTTACCCGGCCCATAGAGGTGATTGTCAACCGGGCCAGGGAAATCGCAGAAGGAAGACGGGAGGCCCGTTTGAAGCCGAGGCCTGACGATGAAATCGGACGGCTGACCCAATCCCTCAATATCATGCTCGATTCTCTCAAGGAACGGAGGCGAAGGATACAGGAGTATGCAAGAACCCTGGAAAGAAAGGTGGAGGAAAGGACTGCAGACCTGGTTTTCTCGGAGGAGAAATATCGTACCCTGGTGGACAATCTCCCCCTCTGCGTATACCGGATTCTTTATGACGGGACCACCGAGTTCGTGAATCCCTATTTCACGGAAAAACTGGGCTACACCCCCGAAGAGGTGGTGAGCGACAAGGGCTTCTGGGCAAAACATATCTGGGAGTGCGACAGGGAGGAGGCGGAAAAAATCTGGGAAGAGTTGAGGAGGGACGCCAAGGGATTCCGGGTGGAACGGGTGGTGAAGGACAGGGAAGGACGCAGTTACACCTTTATCGATCATGCCATTCCCGCAAGGGACGATAAGGGGGATCTCAAGTGGCTTGACGGCATCATGATGGACATCACCATGCTCAAACGTCTGCAGGACATGGCCCTGCAGACCGAAGAGATCAAGGTTCTGGGCGAAATATCCGCCCGGTTTGCCCACGAAATGAGGAATCCCCTGGTGACCGCCGGCGGGTTTGCCCGCCGGCTCCGGGATGACCTTCCCAAGGACGATAAGCACCGGCAGTTTGCAGATATCATCGTAGAAGAGGTGGCCAGGCTGGAATACATTGTCAAGGTCATCCTTTCTTCCATCGAGCCGTTTACCCTCTCCATGGCCGAAGTGGATCTGAATCCCATTCTCCGCGCTTCGCTTCAGTCGTTGAAAGACGAAATGATTGCAAGGGGAGTCCATCTCCAGGAGACGATGTTGCCTTTTACTGCAAAGATCCAGGGCGACGCCGACATGCTGGGAAGGGCCTTTGACAATATTCTGAAGCACGCGGTCCTGTCCATGTACGAGGGGGATACCCTCTTTGTCTCCACCCGGATGGAGCACGATCATCTGTTGATAACCGTCCGCTACAGGGCTGAAACTCTGGCGGAAGAGGATCTGGAGCAGTTCTTTTTTCCCCGGTTTACCGGAAAGGATGTGTCCGTTGTGCACGACCTCCCCCTTACCAAGATTATCATCCACCGACATGGGGGGAAGATCGACGTGTCTCGCAAGGGAGAAGACGTGGTCTTGAATATCCAACTCCCTCTGGCACGCCAGATGTGATACGGGAATCGAGAGGGCCGTATCAGGAGCAGTCGTTATGATCAGGTATGTGAGTCTGAACGCATTTATCGGCTTATGGTCAATCCTCATGTGCTTGTGGGGCCTGGCCATATCGGTGGTTGACAAGAACGGCAGGAAGGTCCATTTCCATTGCGCAGTGCCGTGGGCCAGGACCATACTCCGGGTGTGCGGGATCAGGGTGAATGTGCAGGGACTCGAAAACGTGGATCCGAACGTGCCGCGCATCTACATGACCAATCACCAGAGTTTCTTTGACATCTTCGCCCTCCTGGCATGCCTGCCGGTGAATTTTAAATTCATCCTGAAACAGGAACTGATGAAGATTCCCTTTCTGGGGCCTGCCATGAAAAAGGCCGGGTACATCGGGATCGAAAGGGAAGATCCGAGAAAGGCGGTTCTGAGCATGAAACAGGCCGCCGACCGCATCAGGAACGGGGCCTCGGTGGTGATTTTTCCGGAGGGGACCCGGAGTTCGGATGGAAGGCTTCAGGAATTCAAGCGGGGGGGGTTTAACCTGGCGATCAAGGCGGGGTGTGACATCGTCCCCATCGGCATTCAAGACAGTTTCCGGATCGCGCCCAAGGGGAGTCTCAGGATACGGAGAGGGTCTTTCGGATTGCGTATCGGAAGGCCGGTGTCGCTTTCAGGCCTGGGCAAGAGGGATATCCCTCTGCTCATGGAACGGGTGAGAACGGAGATGGTGACACAGATGGAAGCACAAGGTTCTGAAACAGGTGCAAAGAGAAATGCCGCCGTCAAGGCACGGCTCATCCTCCTCTGGCTCTTCTCATGCCTGTTGTGGGCCGTGCCCGGCGGTTCGGAAGGGTATGTCCTCCCGGTTGAGGAGTTGATCCACAAGATGACGGACCGGTTTTCCGGGTTTCATGCATTGATTGTGGATCAGACCGCTCAGGTCATCCCCCCCCGGGAGGGGGAGACCCCCAAGGTGGTGCAGGAGAGGGTATGGCTCAAATTGCCGCGATACTGCCGATCGCAGATCATCGGCAGGGGAAAGACCCCGGAGGCAGAACCCCTTGCTTCGGAGGCCCGGTCTGAAGGGCCGTACCGTGACACCACCTTCAGATGGCTCCTGATGGCCGATGAATCGGATCAAATCTTGGACTTCTTGTCCCGACAGGGGGTCAATATCGAGGTGGTGGCCCTGGCCCGGCTGGACGGAAAGGTGGTCTACCGCATCGGCGACGCCTTTCTTAAAAGTCCGAAACTCCTGATCCAGAGGGAGACCTATCTGCCGCTTCTGTTTTCTTATGTGCAGCCGGGGAGCGAGAACCTGGTGTCGGTCCGATTCGACAATTTCAAGGAGGTGGGCTCAGGAGGGTACTACCCCTACAGAATCGATTATGCTGTGGAACAAGAGGCGCCCGAACGTCTTTTTCTCCTCAACCTCCGCGTCAACCCGCCCATCCAGATCTCCTTTTTCGAGATTGCGGCAGAGGATGCCGGGTCGCCGGAACCTGAAACCGCACCTGACAAAGAAGCGGAAGAACGCCTGGAAGCGGTCCTCCAGGGCCTTCAGAAGAAGTACGGGAAGTAATTCTTTTACAGAAGGGAAGGAAAAAAATTCTAAGGCTTTTGCCCAACAAACCCAACTCACCCAACAAAGCCGGTGAGCCCCAGGAATCAGGAAATGTACTTTGATTTTCCAGATGTGAGCGACGCGGATATCCGGCGCGAGAAGGAAAAGGCCAGGCGGCTCAGAAAAACCCACTGGTGGAACAGCCGGATCGAGAAGGGTGTTTGCTATTACTGCCGGCGCCGGGTGGGCCGTGAAACCCTGACCATGGACCATGTGGTCCCCCTGGCCAGGGGGGGGCGGAGCAGTAAGGGAAATATCGTTGCTGCCTGCAAGGAATGCAACAACAAAAAAAACTACCTCCTGCCGGTGGAGTGGGAGGAATACCTGAAGTCACTGGACGCCCTTCAGGACTGATGTGAATCCCCCTGGACCCGGCTCACCTCCACCTCCCTACCGATAATTTCCGTTGGGTCGATCCCTGTGCGATCCGCGGCCCGGCCCCTGTTGACCGCGATCTCAAGATAACCGGAGCTCCCCAACAGGGCCAGGGCCTCTCCCGGGGCGGTTTGGGCATAGGTCCGTCGTATCCCTTCAATACGCAGATCCCCGATACGGACGATCAAAACGCTCCCTGCTGAGAATTCCGCGATGTCCGCGGCCCGGATGTTGGTGATCAGGTTCCCGAAACGATCGATCCGGACGACCAGGCCGTAAAGGGACCCTCCTTTCCGGTAAGGCGCAGGGAATTTCAAATGGATGGGATCGTGGATGACCGGACCCATGTCCAGGGGATCGATCCCCTGGGAGAGATGGGCTGCCACCGGGGCAAAGATGTCGCGGCCGTGAAATGTGTTGCTGACATGCTCCAGAAAGTATCGGGTCTTGGAAAGATGGATGACCTCGGCCTCCGGGCAGGCCTCCATGATGGGCGAGAAAGTGCCGTTGTCCGGACCCACAAAAAGATGGGATCGGGCGAGTAAAACAATGGCCCGGCGGTCAGTGCCCACCCCCGGATCCACCACGGCCACATGGACGGTTCCCTCCGGGAAATAGGGATAGGTTTCCTGCAACATCTGTGCGGCCTGGCCGACGGCCCCCGGCGTGACATGATGGCTGATGTCGATGATGCGGGCGGCGGGATTGATGGAAAGGATAACGCCTTTCATCATGCACACATAGGGGTCTTCCAGCCCGAAATCGGTGAGAAGGGTCACCACCCCTGACGGCTTTACGCCCACCCCTCCACCAGCCCGGGAAGGATCTCCCCGGCCTTTCCCGTGAGCACAATATCCATCAGGTCGGAGTTGGGGGTCCTCTCGAGATTGATTTCCGCCACCGGCGCCCCCCCTGACTTGGCCGTATAGGCCAGGGACGCGGCCGGCTGAACCACGCTGGACGTCCCGATCACCAGCATGACCTGGCATTTTTCCGCGGAAACGCCGGCCCCTGTCAGGACAGCGACCCTCTCGGAATTCCTGAGTGCCTCTTTCAGTCTATTGATCGATGTTTCCATACGTGGTAGGGTAGCTGAAAAGAGCTGTTCAAGTCAAGGGTTGAAGGGGAGCGGCGTTTCAGCCGCGAACGTGAAACATGAAGACCGGAACAAAAATTATTCTGATCGTCTCCCTTTTTCTTCTCCTCTCCATTATCGCATCTGCCGGCGCAGTGCTCTACTATTACACCCATCCCTCCGCAACAAAGGACCTGGTGGAGGCCTCCCTTTCCCGGGCCATGGGGGCATCCGTGTCCATCGGGCGGCTTTCCTACGGCCGCGATCCCTTACACCTCTCGGCAGAGGGAATCACGGTCAAACCGGGAAAAGAGGTGCATGGCATTTTTCTGGATGTTCCGGATCTCGATGCAGCGTTTTCCGTGGAGGGTTCTTTTGGCCGCAAATCCCTTGTGGTCACCCGCCTTGAGGTCAAGGGCCTGTGGTTCCGCATTCTCAAAGCTCCCTCTGTATCCAGCATGGCCCGGGGGCCGAAGCCCCCATCTTTTATAAGCGGGATCCTGAAGAGGGTGTTTGCAGCCTTGGTGTTCAGGGACCTCAGGCTTGAGGACGCAACCCTTACCCATGGCGCCGCAAGGGTCCAATTGGACGACCAGACCCTTCTCTTCAATGACCTTGAGGCCAGGCTGAGCATCGATCATCGGGTCGAGATCTCCTCCAGTGTCCGATTTGAATGGCCTTCAAGAAAGATGCATCTCCTGGCGCCCCGGCTTCAGATGAAGACGGACGGGGCCTTATCCCTGGTAGATACCCGGATCGGGGTCTCCGTCACCATGGATGATGTCCGGTTCCAAAGCCCTTTTCTGGATTTCAAACATCTCAAAGGGGACACGCGTCTGGGATACCGGCCGGACAAGGGAACAGTGGTGTTTGAGGACTTGAATGTCACCCTCGAGGAGGCGGATATCCGGACGAATGGGCAAAAGGAGCCTGTCCGGCTGGACCTTAAGGTCACTGCAGACGGCGCCTTCAGCCTGAAAGATCGCCAAGTGACGGTTCATCCCCTCCATCTCACCCTTGGCCAGCGGCTGCAATTGGAAGGGGAACTGGATGGAGGGGTGGGGGTCGGGAAAACCATGGACCTCAAGGTGGCGGACTGCCGCCTAACGCCCCAGGAGCTGGTCCCGCTTCTTCCCGCCGGATTGAGAAACACGACGGAACCCGTAAAACTGGGCGGGCCGATCCATGTCGCCGGGAGGATCAAGGGCGCAGAGAAAGAGGCGGGATGGGTATGGGATACGGATCTCAATGCCCGTTTGGAGCGGAATCAGGTCTCTTTCACGCGTGGGGATCTCAAATTGAGAGGGACCCTTTCCGGCAGCATCGAGGCCCGGGGGGAGGTCCCCGGCATGGAGATCTCCGCCGACCTGAAGGCGGAAGATGTCATATATCGAGGAAATGGAATCGCAATGGAACCCCTTGAGGCGGCCGTCTCCTTTTCAGGGAGATACCCGCTCCTCGATCTGAAAGCGCTGTCCGCCCGGATACCGCGGGTAACCGGGCGGTTTAGGGACAGGGCCGTCCAGGTGGAGGATATCCATCTGGAGGCCGGCAAGGGCCGGATGAACGCCGCCACCCGGGAAATGTCCCTGCCGGAGATCCGGTTTGGGTCTTCCCTGTTGAAAAACATCACCGCGTCTTTGGAGCTTGAGAATGGAACGTTCAAAAAGATCCATATCCAGGGCCAAGAGACCGGGCTGGCCAAAGGTGCCGTCGGTCTGGGCCTTCTTGCTTCAGGCTGGCAGGTGGACGTGAAGGATGGGCTTCAGGTCCGGGTCCGGTTTGATGAAGAAAAGGGGATGGCGGTTACCTCTGAATGGACCTTTCAGGAAGCGGGCTTTCAGGACCCGGATGGGACCATTATGGGAGAGAATCTCTCTCTCAAGGCGACCCTTAACGCCAAGACAGACCCTTCAGGCCATGTGGTCAGTGGGGATGTGGCCGTGGATGCGGGGGAGGGCGAGGTCCTCTACGACAGGTTCTACGTAAACTTGAAAACACATCCCATGGCTTCCCGTTGTACGGGAACGTACAATATGCAGGAGAGAGAACTGCAACTTTCACGTCTCAACCTCGGATTAAAGGATCTCCTGACCTGTGCGGTGAAGGGCCGTATTGTTGAAAGAAAACCTGCCTGGCAACTGGATCTCACCGCGGATATCCCCGAGATTCCGTTGAAGCCGCTGTTCAGATTCCTTGTTGTGGAGCCGTATCAGGCGGAAAAGCCGTTCCTTGGGACCCTTCAACTGGAAGGGGCAATCTCCGCAGGTGTGAGCGTCACAGGGACCTCGTCCGCCTGGACAACCAGGGGATCGCTCCGATGGAGGGAGGGGAGGATCTCGTCTGAAGAGAGGGGAGTGGGGCTCGCAGGGATCCAATTTGCGCTCCCCCTCTGGGTTCAAAACCACGACAGGGAGGGTGGGGGGACTGCGATGGAGGGGGGCCTGTCCATAGATTCATTGAGGGTTCCGTTCATCCCTGAACAGGCCCTGGCTGTTTTGCTTCGAGCAGGCCCCAATCGATTGTCCGTGGTATCCCCGACCATTGTCAAGATCCCCGGAGGAGAAGTCCGGCTGGGGCCGGTGATGATCGATCATCTGCCAGCCGCCGCCACAATCAGCACAGACCTTGCCATGGACAGGGTGGACCTGGGGCCGCTCCTGGCTTCGGTATGGCCCCGTCCGGTACAAGGAACCGTCAGCGGGACCCTCAATCCCGTACGCGTGGAAGGGGGACGGCTCACCAGCAGCGGGGCCTTGACCGCAAGGGTGTTTGACGGCGAGGTCATCCTTACCGATCCCGGTGTGTCCGGACTTTCTTCCGGAACCCCGGTCGTTCAACTGAATGCCCGGTGGAAGGACCTGAACCTGTCGAAACTTACGGCAGACACGGCCTTCGGAAGGATCGAGGGGGTGTTGAAGGGGCATGCCAAAGAGGTGGAGATCGCCCAGGGCCAGGTCCAGAAATTCGACCTTCTGGTGGAGACCGTCAAAAAGGAGGGGACGTCCCAGCGGATCAGCGTCAAGGCCGTGGAAAATATCGCCCAGATCGGCGGGGGCCAGAGTCCCTTTGTGGGGATGGCAGGTATGTTTGCCTCCATTTTCAAGGAGTTCCCCTATGAAAAGATCGGCGTGCACGCCACCCTGGAGAACGATGTCTTCCGAATCAACGGCACCATCAAGGAGGGGGAGACCGAGTATCTGGTAAAAAGGGGTTTATTATCGGGGGTGAACGTGGTAAATCAGAACCCTGATAATCGGGTCAGTTTCAAGGATATGATCAAGCGCATCCGGCGAATAAAGACCTCCCAAGGCGGACCGGTTATCAAATAGGGATTTTTACAGAAGAAACCGAAGGGAACGAAGAACAGGCATTAACAAAGCCAAAGCGATAACCGCAACCAAAACGGCTGGTGCTGCCCCGTCATTCCGGCATGCCCTTAGCCGGAATCCAGTCCGGCGTATTCCTGGATTCCGGCCAAAACCGTGCCGGAATGACGGAAGGGTAAGTGTGCGGTGGAAGGATGGCCATATTTTCTTGTTTTTCATGACACAAGACCAGGAAGTAAGGTACTAAAACCTTTATGTGAGCTTTCTTTTGGCCGTTGGAGATATGCATATTTAAGGAGGGGAATGATGAACACCTATCGAAAGGCTTTATGGATAACAACGTCGGTCTTTTTATCGTTGATCGTTGCCTGCGTGACCATCAACATTTACTTTCCGGCGGAGAAGGTGGAATCGGTTGCCGGAGAGATTGTGGATGAGATCAGAAGTCAGACGCCGGACGGAAAAGGGAGCTTTTTCTGGAAGGGGAGGGGCCTCCATCTGAGGGAAACCCTGATGGCCCTGGCGTGCGCCCCTGCGTGGGCCGACGAGCTGAGCGTATCCAATCCCACCATCCGGAGCCTCAAGGCGCAAATGAAGGCCCGGTATGCCCAGATGAAACCCTTTTATGAAAAGGGGATGCTCAAGGAGGGGAATGACGGCTATGTCTCCTTAGGCAATGCCGCGGGGTTGGGGCTCAAGGAGAAGCGGGATCTCAACAGCCTTGTCAGCGCCGAGAACAACGACAGGCGGCAGCTCTATCTGGAGGTGGCCAAGGCCCTCAAGATCGATCCGAGCCAGGTCAACCGGGTGGCTGAGATCTTTGCCAAGGAATGGCAAAAGCCGGTCCGGTAAAAAAACTGGAATTTATCTTACAGAAGAAAACGAAGACTGATTTTTTTAAAGGAAGAATCTTTGTGCCTCTGAGGCTCTGTGTGAGATCTCTTTTGGGCCATTCAGAATTTTGCGGAAGATAAGGATGATGTGGCCTCAGTGCCCATTCCCGCGCCATGGCGTGGTCACTCGAGTCACAGAGGTCGCGGAGCATACTTTTTTTATGAGCCGTTTGCCGAAGGCATGGCGGTTTTGTTTGCGGCCTCCCAGCGACAGAAGGACAGCTTTTTTTAAAGCATGAAACCTTTGTGCCTCTGGTCTCTGTGTGAGACTTCTTTTAGGCCGTTGGAATTTTACAGAAGATAGCGAAGGAAACGAAGGACAGCCTTTTTACAAAAGAAAGAATCTTGGTGGCGTTGCGTCTTTGTGCGGGAAATTTTTGTTTCGGCTGTGCCGAGTCAGAGGCAGTGACGTCATGACACCCGCCAATCCCTTCTGCTTTGATGCGATCGCCTCGGGCGAGAACTTCTGTGACCGGGAAAGCGATTGAGAAAGCCCGCCGAGCATCACAGAAAGGCCCACGGTTTTGCCATGTCACATGAAGGTTTTGACCAAGGCGCTTCCGGCTGGTTCTTGTCAGAGGCTCACCGATTGGAATCTCAACAATAATATGGAATCAAAGCAATTAAATGGATCTCTTACAAAGCGGATCTCGGGAATTAAATGGAGGGAATTAAATACTTACAACATAAGTAAGGCATATCTGTACTTTTTGGTTGCCCGAAATCCATGAGGTTTCCAGAAGATTTGTCAACAGTTCCGATAGCTGATTAAGGAGTCAACCTCAGACCTCACTCAATGTATTCGAATCGAGGATATCACAAGTCGTTAACTTCTTTCTAATAGAACAACGATGACCCGAAAATCTTCTCACCCCAAAATCACCGTGGTGATACCTGCCCTCAACGAGCAAGGCACAATCGGATCCGTTATCAGAGGTTGTCAGCCATATGCTGATGAACTCATCCTGATAGATGGTAATTCAGTTGATAAAACCCGTAAGGTGGCAGAGGCCTTAGGGGTCAAGGTCATCCTTGACCACAAGAAAGGCAAAGGCGAGGCATTGCGTTGTTCCTTATCTCATGTGACTGGTGACATTGTTGTCTTCATAGATGCCGACGGTTCCCACAATCCCGATGACATTCCTAAATTGATTCAGCCTATAGTCGATGGTGAAGCCGATCATGTATCAGGTTCACGCCTGATGGGGGGTTCGAGTGAGCTTCACGGCGGATTTGACGAGTGTTTTCGTTTAATGGGTAGTTCCTTCATAACCGCCTGCATCAACTGGAAATTCAATGTCAGACTGAGCGAAAGCCAAAACGGATTCCGAGCCATAAAGACCCACGTAATCAAAAAGTTGAATCTTGAGGAAGACATCACCACCATAGAACAAGAAATGATCATCAAGACCCTGAAAAATGGATTTCAAATGGCTGAGGTCCCCTCGCATGAGCACAAACGGGTGGCTGGTTATTCTAAGATCAGCTTGAGGAGGGTATGGTTCAGATATGTTTTCAGCCTGATTAAGTATATGTTCTTTTAACCGATCTTGCAGGTCCTAAGATGAAAATACTCCTGTTAAACCCCCCTACTTACGACAATCGGGCATTCATCAGAGAAGGTCGCTGCAATCAGGAACAGGGTGTCTGGAGCACTCTGTGGCCGCCCATAACTTTGGCCTCTGCCGGGGCCATCCTTGAAGCGTCTGGTCACTGTGTGGATATACTGGATTGTGCGGCTCAAGGGATCCGGTTAAAAGAGCTTCTGGCGAGAATCAAAAAGGGCAATTATTATCTTGTTGCCTGGGCCACAGCGACTCCGTCGATTAACAGCGATCTGGCCCTGGCAGGAGAAATCAAGGCAGTTGCTTCCGGCGTAAAGACCGGCGTTTTTGGAACACATGTCACCGCCCTTGCCGACGAGTGCCTGGATGATTCGCATCACCTTGATTTCATTGTTAGAAATGAGCCTGAGGAATCCCTGAAAGGCCTCGCAGAGGCACTGGAGAAAGGCAAGGGGTTAGAAGGTGTCATGGGAATCAGCTACAGGGATACAAGGGGGCATGTGTGCCATAATAACAGACGTCCCTTTATCAACAACCTTGACAATCTTCCCTTTCCAGCCTGGCATCTGTTGAATTTGGATCCATATCGCCTGCCTCTGACAGGGGAAAAATTTTTGATCCTCGCCCCCTTACGGGGCTGTCCCTATCAATGTAATTTCTGCACAGCCCAGACCTACTACGGTAGAAAGATCAGAAAGAAGACAGTGCCCAGGGTTATAGCCGAGATCGAATATGTAATGAGTGCCTTCGACATAAAACAGTTCTTCATGTGGGCCGATACATTCACATCCGATCGCGAATACGTACTTGAGTTTTGCCAACACATTTTGAAGCGCAGACTCCATGTCGGCTGGACATGTAACAGCAGGGTGGATACGGTAGATGGAAGTCTGCTCAACACAATGAAACGGGCGGGATGCTGGATGATCAGCTATGGTATTGAATCCGGGGATCAGAAGGTTCTGGACAAGGCCCGCAAAAATACTACAGTTGATCAATGTCGGGAAGCAGTGAGGTTCGCCAAGGATGCCCGGATAAAGGTGGCAGCGCATTTTGTCCTAGGACTTCCTGGAGAAACAGCGGAGACGCTTGAAAAAACAATTAAATTGGCTTTGGATCTGGACCCGGATGTAGCGCAGTTCTACTGTGCTGTGCCTTTCCCTGGATCATCGCTCTACGAACTTGCAGAAAAACAAGGATGGATAGAAAATAGGAATTTTGATGACTTTCGACAGGACAACGCTATCATGAACATGCCTGGAGCTCCCCCTTCGGTAGTAAACTATTACAGGAGATTGGGATTTCGCAAATTTTACCTCAGACCGAGCCGCTTCGTCAGCTTTTCCAAACTATTGCGAGCAGCTGGCATTCTTCAGAACATTAAAGGTGGTGCCAAATTTGTTCGATGGATGGCGAATTCATCTTGAAAAGCAGCTTTTAGCCCTATGAAAATACTTGGCATATGGGACGGCCACGATTCAGGAGCGGCCTTGATCGAAGGCGATAAAATCCTTTTCGCCATTAACGAGGAACGACTGTCTCGAAGAAAGCTGGAAGTCGCGTTCCCCGAAATGTCCATTCGGGCTTGTCTCGAGTATACTGGGACCGAGATCTCGCAACTATCCGAGATCGCTATTTCCACATCGGATTTTGCAAAAACGCTAACCCGTGTTTTTCCCTCGCTTAAGGAGGAATATTATCTTATCCGCAGAAGAAAGAAAGGCCCGGCCGGGACCTCTCCCTTCAAGAAAAGAATGAAATACCGACTGACAGAATATGGCCCCTCCCTCCCCACGAACTGGATCAGTTCCAGTACACTTCAGAAACGCCTTAAAAGTATTGGATTTAAACAGTTTAGGTTGCATCTGGTGGACCACCATCACGCCCACGCTGCGGCAGCGGCATTTTGCAGCGGATTTTCGCAATCTCTGGTTCTCACTCTTGACGGTGTGGGAGATGGCTTGTCAGGCTCTGTGTATCGTTTTGAAAATGGGCGGCTTGAAAAAATGGCCTCCCTCTCAGCTCGTCACTCCCTCGGCATCTTTTTTGAACATGTGACTAATTTGTTGAATATGCGGGAGTTGGAGGATGAGGGAAAGGTGATGGCACTCGCCAACTATGCACATCCAATAGCCGACGCTGAAAATCCTTTGCTCAATCTAATCGCTGTGGAAGGCATGTCAGTGCACTGCCGCCATTCCTCACTGGGAATGTACGAGGCGCTGAGAAAGATCCTCTGGCGTTATCCGTCGGAGCAGTTTGCCTATATGGCTCAGCGCACCCTGGAGGTCAAGTGCATGCAATTGGTGCAGAACGCCATCGCTATTACTGGGCAAGAGCACATCTGCCTTTCCGGAGGGGTATTTTCAAACGTGAAGGTAAACCGGCGTCTGAGGACCTTGCCTCAAGTAAAACGGTGCTTCATTTTCCCGCATATGGGCGATGGGGGTTTAGCGCTGGGAGCCGCATTGGTGGCAAATTTCCGGTTGAACAGCACAAATCGGGTCCTCCTGAATCACCTTTCTCTCGGCCCGGAATACGATGATGTGGAGATAGAGCATACCCTTAGACAAAACGGGCTTTCTTACAGAAAATCTACTGATATTGTTAGAGAAGTTGCCCGGCTAATCGCCGCTGGCGAGATCGTTCTATGGTTTCAGGGGCGTATGGAACTGGGTCCCAGGACCTTAGGGGCGCGATCCATCCTTGCGCGGCCCGACTCCACCGACGTCAAAGATGCCCTTAACTTGAAGCTCAAGAAACGGGTCTGGTACCAGCCCTTCTGTCCTGCCATGCTTGAGGAGGATGCGGAAGAAATCTTGGAAGACTATGATGGGCGCCCAAATGAGTTCATGACAATGGCCTATATGGTTCGGGAAGATAAGAAGCCCCTTGTACGGGGGGTGATAAACGTGGACGGCACATGCCGTCCTCAGATTATCAAGAAACAGGACACCATTTTTCACAGCCTGCTCATGGAACTCAAAAACCTGACGGGTAACGGTATCGTGCTTAATACAAGCTTAAACATTCACGGGGAACCGATCGTCTGTTCCCCTGAAGATGCTGTCTCCACTTTTAAAAGAACAGGAAGCCGATACATGGCTATACAAAAATATCTGGCACATTGTAATGGCCCCTAATGATTGATGATTCCAAAAATTTGACGCAAATTTCAAGATCTTAGTCCTTATAGACGGATAGTCACAAAATAGGATGTTTACCAAAAAACACCACATTTCCCTCTCTGTATTTTTCCCATGCTTCAATGAAGCGTTGAACATCGAGGATCTGGTTCTTGAAGCGACCGAAATTTTGGATAATCTTGTTCAAGAATATGAAATTTTGATAATAAATGATGGAAGCACCGACA
The DNA here is from genome assembly GCA_021737785.1 of Deltaproteobacteria bacterium. Taxonomy (NCBI): domain Bacteria; kingdom Pseudomonadati; phylum Myxococcota; class Myxococcia; species Deltaproteobacteria bacterium. The sequence continues at coordinate 1,208 of JAIPDI010000036.1, read as the reverse complement.
ATACCGGTCTTGTGACTGAAAAGCTGGCCGTTAAACATAAAAACGTCCGGGTCATTCACCATCAAAAAAATAGAGGGTATGGGGCAGCCCTTATCTCTGGATTTAGCAGTTCTGCACATGAATGGATTTTTTTTACAGACGGGGATCACCAGTTCCATATGCACGAGATCGAAATGCTTCTAAAAGAAATTGATCATTACGATTTAATCCTTGGATTTAGAAAAAAAAGACAAGACCCCTGGCATAGGACTCTTTATGCATGGTCATGGAATCGGCTTGTTCGAATCCTATTTAGCCTGAAGATAAGGGATCTGAATTGTGCCTTCAAGTTAATCAGGAAAAAAGCATTGGAGGGCATTTCATTGAATTCCTCAGGAGCAACAATCAGCACAGAACTCTTGGTAAAGATGAAACTTTCGGGGGCTCATATCAAACAGGTTGGAGTCTCACATATCCCGCGGAGGTTCGGAACACAGACAGGGAGCAATTTGAAGGTTATTCTTAAGGCATTTGTAGAGCTATTCCTCTTGTACAAAGAATCAAAACTCAGGAGCTGAGGGATATGGTTTTTCTTGAGAACTTCTTTTCGATCCTTTTGCATGTCCCGATTCTTGCGATGATTCTCTTTGTTGTTTACCTGAATATCAAGTGCCTGTATCAAATATTTCATGCCGACGTTAATAATACGTCAACGTAATCAGGTGGTATTTAAGGGCGAATTTGGGTTCTGGTACGAACCAGAGGGAGAAAAGACCGTACCGAAGTCGATCGGGGTTACTGCAAAATCAGATACGACAAGTCTAGAGTTAGAATTCATACCCCATTCAGGAGCAGAGACAGTTCTACGGATCTGGGTGATCAGCGGCGGAGGCATGGGACATAAAGATTTATCACAAATCCAATCATGATCCTGCCAGGTTTTCGGCACGCTACCCTGTTAGGCTGAGGTTTTAAGGGATGCTAAGCGTTGTTTTTATAATACTGTCCATGTGGCTCGGCTTCATCCTGGAAGAAAAGTACGATTTGTTAGGGGGCAACCTTTGGGTAAAATTCGCTTTCAGTATTATCGTGGGGACATCCTATAATGGTCCTGTCAAGGAAAAATTTGCCTCAAAAAAAGTATTGTAAAATCAAGGTGTTAAAAATCTGCGATTTTTTGGATATAGCTCCCCATTAAGCCCCTGGCAGCTTTTTGTCATTTGTTCGGT
>JAIPDI010000035.1 GCA_021737785.1 Deltaproteobacteria bacterium | reverse complement strand
CCTCAATCAAGCACCATATGCCAATAGCCGAGGCTAAGAGCCCTTGGGTGTGACGACCTAACCGCTGGAATCGCCCAGTCAGAAAAATGAGCCCAGCGTCAGCACCAAATTAGGGCTCTAAGCCCGACAGGCTGCTAGGTTTGTGATTGGATTTTGTGGTCAGGTTGTAATAAGGATCAGGTCTCCTTTTGAATCATATTTCTGAATGGCATAGACTTACCCTGAAAAGACACTATTGTCAATCTAAGGAAAAAAGGGCGAAACGGATGGGATATCTCCATCGGCATTACATAATCTTTTTTCATTTTCTTTGTTATCAGAGGCTGATTGCTGTATATTAGGTATTCTACAACCCGTCTGGCTGGACAGTTTTCTGAGTTTACCATGTCTTAATCCTGAAGAGAGTAAGGAGCCATGTTCAAGAGCAAAATTGCAGAGATCTTATCACACGTGGAAGTATTTTCTGGATTGACAAGAGATGATTTAAAGGTCATTTCCAAAGAGTGCCAGCGGGTCCGTTTCTCAGAAGGAGAGATCCTGATCGAAATGGGAACGCCGTCGGCTGCTTTTTATATCCTCATCAAGGGGCAGGTCAAGGTCATTCTTCCGAAACGGATCGAAGGAGGGAGGGAGCGTCGGGTATCGGAAATCACCCTGAATACCTTGAACCAAGGCGATTGCTTTGGTGAGTATTCCCTCATTGAAAAAAAGCCTGGATCCGCTTCTGTTATCGGATCCCAGCCTGGTGAAGCCCTGAAGTTGGAGAAGAGAAGTTTCGAGGAGTTGATGACCAATGATCGTATCGGCAAGACCGTATATCGAAATCTGCTCCGGATACTCATTAGAAGGCTTCGGAAGAAAGAGGAGGAATTGGATCTCGTGCTGATTGCGGGGTAGAAGAATGGCCGGCTGGCGGATTGGTCGGCGCGATGATTATATTTGATCCGGTGGGATAATGGCGTGCAACCGGCTTGATCGGCCTCCTGGCAGAATGCAGATACTTGAGCAAGGCTATTTTTTGCCAACGCCACGCAGTCACCTGGGTCCAGGACTTCAGAACAATAACTTCAACTGCCGTTTTATAAGTGTTCTGCAGCCGTGCATATGACAACTGACAGACCAGAGGAGGGATAGACGCATGAGATCCGAACCGGTTTTGGTTACCGGGGCAACCGGATATGTAGGCGGCCGGCTTGTTCCTCTGCTGCTCGATTCAGGGCACCGGATCAGGGTCATGGGCCGTTCAATGGCCAAGCTCGACTGCCGTCCCTGGGCCGGACACCCGAATGTAGAATTGATAAAGGGCGATGTTTTTGACGCGGATTCCTTGAAAGCGGCAAGTCATGGCTGTTGGGCAGCCTTTTATCTGGTCCATTCCATGACGTCCCGCACCAGGGATTTTGCCGAGGCCGACCGAAGGGCGGCCCACAACATGGCCGAAGCATCTGCCGCCGCGGGGATTGAGCGATTGATCTACCTGGGAGGGCTTGGGGATGATAGCCCGGATTTAAGTGAGCACCTGCGTTCGAGGATCGAGGTGGCCCGCATCCTGGAATCCAGCACGGTCCCGGTCACCTTCCTTCGTGCAGCTGTTATTCTGGGTTCAGGCAGTGCCTCCTTTGAAATGCTCCGCTACCTGACGGAGCGCCTTCCGGTCATGACCACGCCCGCATGGGTGCGAACGCCCTGTCAGCCGATTGCCATTCGAAATGTCCTGGGTTACCTGAAAGGGTGTCTCGAGAATGAAGAGACTGCTGGCAGACGCTTCGATATCGGCGGCCCGGATATCCTGACGTACGAGTCGCTTATCCAGCTCTATGCAGAGGAGAGGGGACTTTCCAGACGCATCATTGTTCCAGTTAAGGCCCTCTCGCCCCGTCTTAGCTCGTGGTGGGTCCATCTGGTGACGCCCGTCCCGTCATCCATCGCACGGCCCCTTATCGAGGGGTTAAAAAGCCCGGTGGTGTGTAAAGAAAACAGCATCCGTGAGCTGATCCCTCAGGAGCTGATAAGCTGTCGCCAGGCCATCCGCTTTGCTCTTCAGCGGGTTAGGCAGCAATGCGTGGAAACCTGCTGGTCGGATGCCGGCGCACTTGAGATGCCGGAGTGGACCCAGTGCGGGGATGCGGATTATGCAGGCGGCACGATCTATGAGTGCGGATATCGGGCGGTTATTGAGGCCTCGCATCAGGAGGTTTGGGACCGCATCAAGGTCATCGGGGGCCGCACGGGCTGGTATTTTGGTGATTTTCTCTGGAAGATCCGCGGCGCCCTGGATCGTTTGGTCGGGGGTATCGGTCTGAGGCGTGGTCGACGGGATTCGGCTGAACTAATGATCGGCGATGCCCTCGATTTTTGGCGGGTCCTGGATATGAAGCCCCCATCGAGCCTAAAACTGCTGGCGGAGATGAAGCTTCCCGGAGAGGCAGTGATGGAGTTTCGCCTGCACCCCCTCGGGAAAGATCGGACGGAACTCCAACTCCTCTCTCGATTTCTGCCAAAGGGCCTCTGGGGCATGATCTACTGGTATGCGCTTTATCCTTTTCATCAATGGATCTACGCAGGCATGTTGAAACAGCTCGCCCTGTCCGTAGGAAGACCTGTTTCGGAGGGTCCGGACCGGTTTGCACCGCGCAGACAGCATGTATGCCATGTCCCGCCGAAGGAGTGAAAACTTGACCGGTAAATTCTTCGCATGTTCCGCCAAAGGCGAGAACGTCATGCGCAAGGACGCACGGTCATGGTCGGGACTGTCCTCGAAGGACGGGGGATGTTGTGAGACAAGCCCTCCACGGTACAACGTACCTTTGCCTGTCAGTGTTGTTCGTTTATGGTCGCATCAACTCAACCAGGTTACAAACTCCTCCAATCCCGCCCTTTTCCTTTCGAAATTATTGACCGGCGAGTCCCAGTCGGGGTATCCCATAGCCGTTCCGATAACCACAACCCGGTCCTCAGAAATAGACAAGATTTCCCTTAAAAGGTGTGGGTATCGTACGGATGCGGCCAGCATACAGGTTCCAAGTCCTTTGGCATGGGCAAGGAGGCAGAAAGTCTGCATCATAAGCCCCACATCCAGCATCGCATATTCTATTTTGAGGCTTTTGCCAAGGCATACCAGAATCATGCACGGAGCACCAAAAAGGTTAAACATCTCCCCATAATATTGATTACGGGCGGCGGCATCTTCCCGGGCGATAGAGAGAGCGGTCAAGACACTTTTTCCCACGTCAACATATCTTTTTTTCATAATCTCCGGCCATACTTCCGGCATTGTGATCTCAGACATGTGAGGCTCGCCGTCCAGGCACTTGTCACGATTTGCCTTTTTAAATCTCTCCAGCGCCTCTCCGGTAACCACATAGAGTTCCCAAGGCTGAGAGTTACCCCACGAGGGGGACCAACGGGCGTCTTCCAGGATTTGACGGATAACCTCCTTCGCTACCGGTTCCGGTTTGAACATGCGAATACTTCTTCTTTGTCTGACTGCAGTCTCAATATCCATGACTAAACCTCCCAGAAAAGATTACAGTCAACGTCAGGGGATAACCAAACCACAGGCAACATTGTGGTCGCACAGTGCAGTGTTAGGCATATAAATCATCCGCCACGCGATCCAGCCCCAATTCCTTCAATTTTTCCTTTTGGGGCTTTCCGGTCTCCGGGTCCCACTGGCTCACGGCGTAGAATTCCTTGAGCATCCTATCCATGTCCGGCTCAATGCCGGCAGTGGCGCCTTCGGAGAGCGCCTTTCTGACAATGGCAGGGATGCGGTCATCGACGCCGGTGACCCCCAGCTTGTTGTTGATGGCGCGTTTTAAATTCAGGGACCGTTCGCCGAATGTCAGCAGGTCCATGGTCTTGAAATCGGTCCCCGTAATGTCGCCCATGATCCGGGCAATGATGGAAGCGGGCAGGGGGGAGAACTGGCAGAGGGTGAAGCTGTTATACAGTTCGCAAAACTGAAGCAACTTTGCGGTAAGCGCTCCTTTCTGATCGGGATCGTTTTTGTCGGTAAAGGTGATGCCCAGAGAAAGCCCCACTTCAGTGCCCGGCGCATCCAAGCTGTAGAGGGCACCTTTCAGGTGGCAGGCCCCACGGGGTCCGACAGCATATGCCAGGGCCGCGCCCTGGTAGGCGCGGGGATCGTGCATGGGAAACTCGAGGCCTTTGACATGGGCGGCCATCTCCGGATCCGCCTCCAGTTCCGCGGCCATCTGCTTCACCCCTTTGGACAGCATCTTTCCGATCCCTTCCTGTCTGATAATCATTCGAACCAGTTTCAGGATGGTTTCCGCATCGCCCCAACGGATTTCCATGCCGGCAGTCTCCTGAGTAAGGATGCCATGTTCATACAAATGCATGGCAAACGCGATGGATACGCCGGTGGAGATGGTATCAATGCCGTGAGCATTACACAGATGGTTGGCCATGACAATGGAATCCATGTCAAAATTCATGCAAAGCGGGCCGAATGCGGCCACCGTTTCATATTCCGGGCCGTCCACCTGTTTGATATCTTTTGAAAATTCCTTGATCGTTCTCCCGCATCCGATGGGGCAGCCGGTACAGGCGTAATTGGACATTCGATAGCGCTCCCGAAATGCCGGCCCGTGGATCCTGGCCGCAGGGAATACGCTCCTGGTAAAGTATTTGGCCGGTGCGTCTCCCAGCCGCATGCCCAGATCCATATAGATATTGGTGCCGTAGAGCTTGTATGCCTGGGTGTAGGCATTGCTTTCAATGGCGTCTCTGGCCTGGCTGATCGCCAGCTTGAGTCTTTCCGGGTTGGCAATTTCCGCTTTTCGGCCTCCTGACACAACCAGTGCCTTTAGATTTTTGGCGCCCATCAGCGCCCCCATTCCGCAGCGACCGGCGGCACGGCCCTCGTCGTTCATGACACCGGCGTAATGGATACGGTTTTCGCCCCCCAAACCGATACAGGCCACGGCGGACTTTCCATCCACTTCGGATTTGATTTGTTTCTGCGTTTCGTAAATGTCGCCCTTACCCCAGAGGTGAGAGGCATCCCGGATTTCCATCCTGTTTTCATTTATGTAAAGGTAAACCGGTTTTTCCGCGTTGCCCACAACCAGGATGGCGTCATAGCCGGTGCCTTTCAAACGCATGGGAAATTTTCCGCCGGTGGTGGCTTCGCCCCACAGGCCCGTACTGGGCGAGATGCCGCATATGGCGGCCCGGCTGACCATGGGCACATTGGATCCGGTAAATGGGCCGGTGGCAAAGACAATAGGATTTTCAGGGGCCAGGGAATCCATATCCGGTTTGACATCATCATAGATCATGCTGGCGGCCAGGGTCGATCCGCCCACATAGATTTTCTGATCCGCATCGCTGATGGGTATTTCTTCTGTTTTGCGGGCGGTAAGATCGATTTTCAGGAATTTTCCAAAATGTCCTTTCATGGCTACCTCCACGGTTTCGAGCACATATCCAGCAGTCGGCCTTCATAGGCATGTAAGAATATATCGTTGAGCTGGGCTTTGTTCAGGTCGTACCATCCAAAATAGAATGCCGGATCTGTAGGGGTCTGCTCTAGAATCATATCCATATGCTTTTCAAGGTCGTCCCTTCTCACACCCGCATCCTTGAGGCCGATGGGAAGCTTTAACGATGTCATAAAATCCCGGATCTTTTCGATAAGACCGGACAGGCGCTTCTCTTTCGAATCATGGTCCCAGACACCCATCAGGTCGCACAGTTCCAGGTAGCGGTCGGTCACTTTGGCGTACACCTGAAGTTCATAGGGAATAAACAAGAGGACCAGAACGCCGTGGTGGATGTGAAACAGTCCGCCGATGGTATGACCCAGGGCGTGGGAGATGCCCGAACCCGCGTTTGCCAGAGGGATTCCCGCCATCATGGCCGCCTGCTGCATTTTCATTCGGGCCATGATGTCAGATCCGTCCGCATAGGCCCGAGGCAACCATTTAAAAATCATCTCTATGGTTTTTCCGGCAATGGCTTGGTTGATTTCATCACATTTCGGGGCCATAAAGCCGTCAACGGCATGGGCCAGGGCATCAGCCCCCGTGCCTGCCGTCAATTCCGGGGGCATCCCCACCGTGAATGTCGGGTCCAGCAGGGCAAAGTCTGGTACAAACTCCGGCAGTGCCCCTGCCACCGGCAGTTTGACCCCGTCCGGAAAGGAGATGACCGCCACACCCGAGACCTCGGACCCGGTCCCGCTGGTGGTCGGGATGGCTGCCAGTTTGGCCTTGTTTCTCAAATTCAACGGGATCAGGGGGCTCAGTATTTCCAATTTTACATGGGGATGTTCGTACAACAGCCAGGCCGCCTTGGCCGTATCCATGGCCGATCCTCCGCCAAGGCCGAAAATCAGGTCCGGGGCAAATCGCTTCATTTGCTCCGCGCAGTCTGTTACGGTCTCAATGGGCGCGTCCGGCTTGGCGTTGGCCCAGGTTTCAAAGGAAATGCCATGCCGCTTTTGATAAGGGCTCATGACCTTTTCGGCAAACCTGACCGCGTAATCGTCGGTGACGATAAACGCCCGCTTGCTTTTGCACTCACGGGCAATCAGGTCCACCGCATCCGGCAGAAGCTGGGGTACATCCAGAAAGAGATTGAATCCGGAGAATACCCTCGGCACGAAAAACGGCTTCATCACGTCCCTTAAAAATGCCGCCTGCACCATAGGGCCGCCCCATGTTTTCAGTAAATATTCATGGGTCCAGTAGGTCATATCGCCTCCTTTTTGAATAAAACGGGGTTTTACTGCATGACAAACTGAATGGCCGCACCAAACCAGGTGAATGCATGGACCTTCCCTTCAATGCCGACCCTATGGTTTTGAAGGGCATCCATAATCCCTTCTTCCCCCTTTTTCATGGCATGAAAGGCGGTTTTTGAATCGGTCCAGACCATGGCCGCGTCATATTCGTCCAGAATCGCGTCGGATGAAAACTTTCCATCCTTGAAGATGAAGCGTCTGCCTTTCTTATTGCCATTTGTTTTGACCACAATCCGACACTCATGCCCCATCAGGAATTTTTTGAATCCTGGATCGATCTGGGAGGATTTCTTGAATTTGGATGCGAGGAGGGTGAGAAGCAACAGGAATCTCATGATGTTCTCCTTTCAAGAGGTTTATATGCGGATCATAAGTGCCCGTTCGGGCCTAATCCGCGAGCACGGAAGCGGGTTCATAGGCCAGTTTCATTTTGCCGGTCTTGAACAGCTTCATGAAACGGGCGAAGGAGGCCACATTGCCCCTGGGGTAGTCATAGCCGGCCATGATCTTGAGCGGGTTGCCATAACCGGCCAGCATTTCCCGCCAAACCCTGCTATCCGCCTCGACCAGAATCGAGACATCCTCAGCCCGCAGATCCTTGGGGGCCTGTTCGGTTATCTGGGCTACGCCGAAGCGGACATGTATCAAAAAGCCGCGGTTGGCGTCGGGGAATACCAGACCGACCTTCTGGTCGACCTCGGCCGAGGCCTTCGGGTCCAGGTTCACGGACAGGGAGTCCATGAAACGTTCAAGGGGGAACCTATGAAGTGACTCCGGCGAGGCCGCATTTCCCTGTTTCAGCGACTCGCCTTGAGTGATCTCCACCGCCTCGGAAAGATAGTAGTTGCGTGCGTTGGGGTTTTCTTCGTTTTCAGCCAGGGCAATAAGGGCCTTCACCCGCAGGTCTTTGGCGGCCTGGTGAGTGGAGTTAAGGCGCAGTACGTATCCGGTAAGTTCCAGGGCAGCCTGGGGGGTCTTGTCGTCAGCATATTTCTGCGCCCTGGCCAGCAACTTTTCCACGCCCCCGGCCAGGTCGGCGATCATGGCGGCCTTCTCCAGGCGGGTCAGAGGCTGAAGGTTGGCCGAGTCGCCGTCGAACCAGCCCAGGTTGCCGGAAAACATGGCGCGCACCGACCAGGAGACCTTGCCGTAGAAGGGCTGAAGATACGGTGCGGCGGACAGGTGCGGGGGCAGATGGATGGTCTCGGCCAGTTCGTCCGGGGTCAGACCCATGTTGATGCCCCGTATGGCCTGGTCGTGGACGTACCCGATGGCGTCGGCGTAGTTGATGAGTATCTCGCGGATTTTGGCGGCACCCGATACGGGCCGGGTATGGCAGGGAACCAGATGCTCCGGATTCAATTCCCTGGCCGCTATCAGGCTGCTTCGCCAATTCTTGAGACTCCTGAAAGGCGTACCGCGAATGGTGTACAGGTTCGGGAAGGTCCAGTAGAAGTTGTCGCCCGAAATGAGAATCTTCTGATCGGGGAGCCAGACGTTGATCTGGTCGTCGGTCTCACCGGGCGCGTGAAAGAGCCTGAACCTCACGCCCGCCACCTCGGCGTCCAGCTCACCCTCAAAGGTGATGGTCGGCGGCACGAAGCCAAGGGTGCTGTCGGGCAGAAGGCCCAGACGCGGGCCGATGCCGGCGTTGACAAACTGCTCGGCGGGCAGACGGCTGCCGAACATGCGCAGACTCCTGGTGCCGATGATGGGCCGCAGCTCGGTCACGATGCGCATCACCAGGGACTCGGTCGAGGTGTGGGCGTACACCTCGGGCGAAGCGCCCCGAGCAAAGACTTCGGCGCCGAACACGTGGTCGGCGTGGTTGTGTGTATAGATAATGGCCTTGACCGGCTTGTCTGTGATGCGCCGGAATTCGGCCAGGACCTCGGTCGCCTCCTCATTGGTGGTCATGGTGTCCACGACGATAACGCCGTTGTCGCCGACGATCATAATGGAATTGGCCAGACCATAGCCTATGGCGGCATACACGTTTCTGCCAACCTTTTCCACGCCTTTTTTGAAGATGCCGGTGTGTTTGGCCAGATCGACGTGTATCTTTCGGGCCGGCGGGGGAGTCGCTTTTTTAGGGGCAGTGGAGACAAACAACCAAAGGCCGAAGGCCATCAGTATAAGGAGCAGGAACGCCGAAAACGCAAGCTTTTTCATCAACTCCTCCATGCTGTCCTGATCTCGAATGATGCGGCAGGGAATGTGAATCCGAACCCGGATCGACCACAGGCGAAGACTTGCTTTCCTCTAAAAAAAATGTACAACGTCACGGCTTCCGAGTCAAGAGAATCCAAGTGCAGGAGGGATTGAGAATGCTCGTGCAGCGCGTGGCATAGTGGGACATTTCAAATTGTTTTAGATTACATGAAAGGCAACCTCTGCAGAGAACAGGGTCCAGCGGCCCGGCCTTCAAATTGGGGATCGTGCCGGAAAGGGTTTCTACGGCCTTGCCGCCCCATCCACAGGGGCCGATAATGGGATGAGACTTGACCCTGGACCTCAAGGCATTGAAGGCCCGGCTATGTATAGGTATTTCTCAAGAGGTCCGCCATCTGATTCACCGCGGCGAACGCGCGCTCTACGGTCTTTTCCTTGTCCGGGTTTACCAGACAGCAGGTGGCCGGGGAGAGCATGCTGCGGGCGATCATCAGGTCCCGGTCGATCCCCCTGGACCAGAGGATCTTCCAGACGTCTTCCAGGCGTTGGATCAGGGAGGGGATTTCCTCTTGGGCAAAGGCCTCGGAACCCGTGGGCACCATGCCCCAGACGATGACGCCTCCCCGGTCGAGAAATTTTTTTATAGCCCCGGCATAGGAAGCGAAGATCTCCCCGTTGGTATAGACATCCAGGGAGAGCACGTCGAGGTCCATCCTGAGCAGGAAGTCCCAATCCGGGTTGCCGCACAGATGAATGCCCCGGGGCCGGTCCACCTGGGCGAAAAACCGGTCCAGGTCTGCCCTGGCATTTACATCGCCATATCCTGCCATGGCGGAAAAAAGGAATTGGAGCCCCGGCTCATCCACAAACATGAATGCATTGGGGTTGCGCTCTTTGAGCCTGGTCAATTGCACGTTCACCCGCCTGGCCATGAAGTCGAGCATAAACGGCCGAACCGTATCATCAAAAAGGATAGGGCGGTCGTCCTGGTCCAGCACATTGAATCCGAAGCTGATGGGGCCTTCCAGCTGGCCCCGGATGGCGGGCCTGTCCGACAGATCCAGTGCCAGAAAACGGTGGTACACCACTGAATAGGTCTCGCTCACGTCAAAAAAGGTCGGGTCGTCAAATCGCAGGAGGGTCTCTTCCAGCTCCTCGGTGAACTTATCCGCGGAGAACCGGAGGGTCCGCTTTTCCATATCCAGCACCATGCCGGGAAAATGTTCGGCCGCCTGCACATACATATCCTCATAGTAGCTGTAAAGGGGCAATTGCGGCCAGAAAGGCACATCCATCGACAGGGCCATGTCCAAGGCGCGCGCCACATCAGTATGGGGCATGACCGCCATGGCGGTGGTCAACAGGTTTCCGGGGATGGTGCTGGTCATGAAGGTTTCTCCACAGGGTTCGGATCGATGCCCGGCTAAAAGGGTTCGTCATTGTCGACAGACAGCTTCCATCTCAAACCTCCCTGGTAATCCCACACGGCGTGAGTCTCTGAAGTATACGGACTTGATGAGGGAGTTATCACTCCCGGCAAAGAGAATGGATGAATATTGATCAAGAAACCGCCGAATGTCAAAGGAAAACAGGGTCTGTTTGGTGGGGGAGAACGTACCTCATGGTTTGACATTTCTTGTTCAGCGTTCGATATTGTTATGAAGTCCTGCGATAGAAAAAGTGTAATTGGTCACAGGGGGCCCTTCAGGACCTCTACCCCCCGTGATCAGATATAAGAGAGTTCTGTCACAAGAGAGTTCTATCTGGCAGAGATCAAATTCGACAAACTTGTCGAACCAGCATGATCATTTCGACTTTTCTTGTTGGACGGTATGAGAAAACACGGATGCATGGCGGTTTCCATTCGATCAGAAAACCTTTAAATTACATATGCTTATTACGATGAAGCGCGTTCCTTTCCATCTGGCATGAAGGGTGCAAAAGAGGTTTGAGAACCGGGCCATGTGGTCAACATGAATCATTCGCGCAAAACCTATGACCTCTACTGACGATAACGATCTGATCAGACCATTCACGAAGCGAACCCTCCCTGCCTTTGAGGTGCTTGTGCGAAGATATCAGGACAGGGTCTATAATTTCTGCCGTTACATGCTTCAAAATCCAGAAGATGCCCAAGACGCCGCCCAGGATGTTTTCATGAAGGCATACAGGGGCTTGAAAGACTTCCGGCCGGACTCGTCGACTTACACATGGATTTATCGAATTGCCGTAACCACCTGTCTCGATTACAAACGAAAATCTCGTCGGGAGCGATTCAGGAGGGAGCCTCTTCCCGAAGACCTCCCTTCGGACGAGCCGTATCCAGACCAACTCTACGAATCAAAAGAGAGCACCGAGGCTGTACAAGTGGCCTTTCAAAACTTGCCGGAGAAACTGAGAGCGGCCATCGTGTTGAGGGAGATGGAAGGACTTTCCTATGAAGAGATCGCTCGAGTTCTCCATACATCCATGGGCACGGTGAAATCCCGGATATCCAGAGGGCGCGAGCAGCTTCGCCATCTCCTGAAAAAAATAGAGGCGGAATGAAAACTTTTTGGAACAAAATCGACTCTCAGAACGTTTAATTAGGCAAAGGGAAGAAAACATGAAATGCAGGCATGCGAAAAAATTGATCTCCTGGTACGTGGATGATGAGTTGAGTCCGGATGAGAAGAAGGATTTCGACTTCCATATCCAAGAGTGCGCCACGTGCAGAGAAGAACTGGAAGAAACGCAGGCGCTACTCCGGATTTTTGCCTCCGCCGAGAGATTTTCCGCACCTTTCGGATTCACCACGAGGGTATTGGGAAACCTGGGAGAGAAAGAGGAGTCACCACTCCGGGGCCTTCTCGCTGTCAAGCCCTTCTTTCTTCGGTCGGCACAAGTGGCTTTCGCGCTTGTCGTCATAACCATAGGCATAATCTCGGGCAACCTTCTCTTGGCGGAAAGGACAGACACCATCGGACAAGCGGCCGTGGTGCAGGAAGTCTTTTCTCTCGACCTGTTTCAGGCCACGCCTCCTGATTCGATAGGCGGGATCTATAGCACCCTCATGAGACCGAGCCATGAAAGTTAATCATTTGAAGTATACACTCGTTCTGTCCCTGCTCATGAACTTTTCGCTCCTCGGCGCCGCGGGGTACACATATTATTATCAACGGAGCCCGCATCTACCGGCTCCATTGGATTCCGGCGCCCCGGGACGGGTTCCGGTGGCCGCCCCCTTGATCCAGCCCCATCTTTTTGAAGCCCTCTCTCTCAAGCCGGAACAACGAAAGCTGTTCGAGCAAAAAGCGCCGCTGTTCCACGAGGCCCTTGATAAGAGGAAAAAAGAAGTTAACCGGCTCCGGGGATCACTCTTCGACCTCTTGAGGGCAGATCATCCCGACAGCAAAGCCATCGAGGCGACCATAGTCGAAATAAACGGGGTCCAAGAAGAGATGCAGAAAATGATTGTGGCCCACATGCTCGAATTTAAGTCCATGCTGGACACAGGCCAGCAAAAAAAATTCTTCGACCTAATCCGGGGGGCGATGACGAAGAGCCAGGATATCCAGTGTCCCTGATGCGCTATTCGGGCTTGTTTCAGTAAGCGGCGGTTCCGAGACGGCCTTCCTCAGAGTAGAGAAATGTTGAATATGAACGAGATGGAGGGGTGTAATGAACCTGCGTTACTTGAGGAATGAACTTTATTACCAAAAACGGAGAACCCTGGCGGCCGTCATAGGCCTCTCCATCGGCATTGCGCTTCTGATTATCCTTAATGCACTGTCCATGGCCTACCGCCGAGCGGCCCAAGTGCCCCTTCAGGAGATCGGGGCGGATGTCACTGTGCAGCGGTCCGGGAATGTTCCGAAAGATCTGACGGGGGCCGTTTTTCCTTGTTCCGCGGTGACAATCAGGAACGAGGAGGTAAAAAGGATCGAGGCATTGCCGGGGGTGCGCGGGGTGGGCAAGGCCGTCTTGCTGTGGGTCTTCGATCCAGACAGGGCATGGATCGTTCTGGGGGTTGAGCAGAAAAATGCAGTTGGCCCGGCGATTCTCAGCGCTTCCGTGACAGAAGGGAGATTTCTCGAAGAAGGGAAATCAGAGGCCCTGGTTGAGGTCGCCTATGCCCGGCAGTTTGGGATGAAGCTGGGAGATACCCTCTCGGTGGCCGGCAGGGAGTTCCCGGTCGTGGGTCTCGTGGATGCCTCCCGGGCCACAAAACTCGCCGTGGCGAATGTCTACCTGCCTCTGGCGGATGCACAGGACCTGGCCGGTTCCTCTAAACCACTTCAGTCGGTTTCCCCCTTTGATCCCGGGGACGTGAACCTGCTTTTCATTAAGGCCGACCAGGAAAAGATTCCGGAACTGGCAGCCTCCCTCAGGGGCATCCTGGGCAAAAAAGCAACCGTAGCCACCCCGGATTCCTTCCTGAAGCTCCTGGGGAGTCTCTTTGCCCTGTCGGACAAATTTACCATGGCTGCGTCTCTGATTGCCATTATCGTCGCTGTCCTGATTGCCTTCAAGACCATGGCCGGAAACATAGCAGAGCGGGCAAAGGAAATCGGGGTCTTGAAAGCGGTTGGCTGGACCAACCGCAACGTAGTTGTCCAGCTCTTGACGGAATCCGTTGTGCAGTGTTTCCTGGCAGGCCTTCTGGGAATCCTGATTGCCCTGGCGGCGGCATTCGGGTTAGGCTTTATGCAGGTCAGTATCCCCATCCCCTGGGACATGAGCCCGACCCCGCACTTTCTCCCCGGCGGGGGAGACCAGATCTTCAAGACCCTGCGGCTCCCCATTCACGTGCCCTGGACACTGGCTGCCTTTGCGGTTTTGCTTTCCATCGTCATTGGAGGCATGACAGGGGCGTTGCTCGGCAGACATACGGCAAAGATCAAACCATCGGAGGTTCTAAGGCATGAGTAGATCGACGATTTTATCGGGCATGGATTTGAGCAAGAAATATGAAACCCTTGAGGTGGTGAAAGGGGTTTCGATCCGCATTGATACAGGAGAATTTGTTTGTCTCGTGGGAAAATCCGGCTGTGGCAAGACGACCCTGCTTTCTCTTCTCTCCGGATTGGAGCGTCCTACAAAGGGGGATGTTGTCCTCAACGGCAAGAAGATCAACGGCGCCACCGAGGATGAGCTGGCGCTCTTTCGCCGGGAGAACGTGGGTTTCATTTTCCAGTCTTTTAACCTGATCCCCACCCTTTCCGCATGGGAAAACGTGGCACTGCCTCTGTTTCCAATGAAGATGACAGGCGACGAGCGACGCAGGCGGGCGTCCGAACTCCTGGATCAGATGGAACTGGGACAAAGGATGGACCACCTTCCTTCGGCCCTCTCAGGCGGAGAGAAGCAGCGGGTGGCCATTGCCCGGGCCCTGATCAATCATCCCAAGATCGTTTTCGCCGATGAACCCACCGGCAACCTGGATTCCGCAACCGGCGACGCCATTATGGATATCTTAAGAAGACTGCACAGGGAAGAAGGGGTGGCCATTCTCATGGTTACCCACGAGGCCGAGCTCGCCGAACAAGCGGATCGGCTCATACGCATGCATGACGGAGAGGTTATATCATGAAAAAGATTCTTTTAGGTTGCCTGCTGCTGGCTTTCATCTCCTTTTTTTCAAGCACTTACGGTGCAAGCGCCTATGCTGCAACGACCAGCAGGGTCGAGGTGCTTTACATGAACCACGGCCCTCTTATGGACACGCTCGACAGGATTAAAGCCGTCTTCTCTGCTTACGGAGACAGGATCAGGGTCTCCTGGTATGACTTTGAGAGCCGGGAGGGAGAGGCGTTCATGGCAAAGAAAGGAATTCGCCGGCACATTCCCCTGGTCATCTGGTTAGACGATCGGGTCCAGTTCCAGATAGACGGCAAAGAGATCATCTTCGCGGGATTTCCCACAGGGTCAGGTCCCCGGTTTTTTCAGGGAAAATGGACACTCACGGACCTGCAGAAGGTCCTGGATCAATTGACCGGGAATAAGTGAGGGACCTATGAATTATCGCTACGTGTGGAATGAGTTGCGACATCACCGGCACCGCACCCTCGTGAATGTGCTGGGTATCGCAATCGGGATCAGCCTCTTTGTCTCCATCAATGCCGTATCCACTGCCTACCAGGATGCGGTCAGCCTCCCCTTAAAGAACCTTGGAGCCGATCTGGTCGTGCAGCGGCCGGAAAGGCGGGCCGTAGACTCGGCGCAGTCTCCCGCGTCGATGCGGGGCATCCGCGTGCCCTTTTCCAATCAGCTTCTTTCAGTCCGGGATCTTGAGAATCTCAAAACCATTGCCGGTATTGATTCGATGGCCGCTTCTCTGCTGCTCTGGGAATTCGACCAGGGTGGGTTCCGGACCATCATGGGCGTGGACACGGCCCAACCTAATCTGGGACCGGTCAAGGTGAAGGAATGGCTCAAGGAAGGCCGATTTCCAGAAAATCCCGGAGAGGCCGTTCTGGAAAAGCACTATGCCAAGTTTCGCCACGCTCGGCCGGGAGGTTCTTTTCCCATTGGGGAGCGATCTTTCAAGATAGTCGGGCTCCTCGATGTCAAGGAAGGGTCTCAAATCGCCTCAGCCAATATCTACCTGTCCCTTGCAGATGCCCAGACTGTCTTTTCCGGAGAGACAAGAGGTGTCAACGTGGTCTATTTGCACCTCAAGACCCCCTCCCTTCTTGGCCGGGTCAAAACCCGGATTTCCAAAGAACTGAGCGGGGTTTCGGTCACGAGCTCAGACTCATTTCTCGAGCTCATGGGGGGAGTCTCCAAGATCTCAGATCAATTTTCCCTGCTCGTCTCCGTGGCCGCCCTGGCAGGCGCCATATTCCTGATCATCAAGACCATGCTCTCCAACCTTGTGGCCCGTTCGAGCGAGATCGGCATCCTCAAGGCCGTAGGCTGGAGAGAGAAAGACATTCAAAAACAACTGATGGGAGAGGTCTTGCTGCAGGCTCTCCTGGGAGGTATTTTAGGGGTCATGGCCGGATATGGCATCTCTTATCTCCTGGGATTTCTCTCCATTCCGGTCTCCACTCCCTGGGAAGTGAATCTGATGCCCGCCTTTGCCAAGGACCCGGAGGCCGCCTCCCAGCTTGTTCGACTTCCCGTGAGCGTATCCGCAGGTCTGGTTTCAGCCTCCTTGGCTTTGTCTCTTCTTGCAGGAGGCCTGGCCAGTTGGTTCATGGGAAGGCGTACCGCGCGGATGAAACCCGCGGACATACTGAGGAGGCTGTGAAGATCGGTAAGTTGACTTTACCGACCGATGTGCCGATCAGGGGGTTTGGCGTGATATCATAAGGCTCGCCATGTGGAGCAGGCTGGCCTGGGATGATCACGAAGAAAGAAATTTCTCTTCAGATGTTTTTTCAACCACATGAACGGAGGTGTATATTGGAACTGATCGTGGGAAAAGATGTAAGCAAGGTCTATCAAAGCGGGGAGGTGTCCATACAGGCCTTGAAAGAGGTGAACTTCTCCATTGAAAAAAGGGCCTTTGTTTCTTTTGTGGGACCCTCGGGGAGCGGAAAAACGACGCTCCTGAATCTCATCGGCTGTCTCGACAAGCCGTCCGGGGGCAGGCTTTTTGTGGCCGGGATGGATGTGTCGGGGCTCGGCAAGACGGATGCGGCCCTTTTCAGGGGAGCGCACATCGGGTTCATCTTTCAGAGCTTCAACCTGATCCCCATACTTACCGCCTATGAGAACGTGGAATATCCCTTGATCGTGGTCCGGAATATCCCCGCATCCGGACGGCGGAAACAAGTGGAGGACCTTCTTGCGGCCGTGGGGATGAGCGATCAGCAGAAAAAGCGGCCCGACCAGCTCTCAGGCGGGCAGAAGCAGCGGGTGGCCATTGCCAGGGCGCTGGTGACCCATCCCCAACTGGTGCTTGCCGACGAACCCACGGCCAATCTGGACCACGACACGGCCATGGGGATCCTCAGGCTTATGAAGAAGATCCGGGATGAATTGGAGACCACCTTTGTGTTTTCAACCCATGACCACCGGATCATCGGGGAAGCCGAGCGGATCTACCGCATCGAAGATGGCGTGTTAAAAACAAACGGAACCAACGGAGGGCGAGGCAATGGCTAATCTCATCAAGATTGCAGGAAGGAACCTGTTCCGGTACAAGAGGAGAACCCTGTTGACCCTGTCCCTCATCGTCATCGGGGTCCTGTTCGTGACGGGCTTCGTGGCAGTCACAGGCTCCTTCAAGGGGATGATGATCGGCCAGATCACGGATTCCTTTGTGGGTCATTTGCAGATTCATCGGAAAGGATATCTGGCCGCCATCGACACCCTGCCGCTTACCATGAACCTGAAACCGGGGGCCGTTCGAAAGGTTGAAGCCGTACTGAAGGAGATGCCGGAGATTGAGGCCTACTCTAAAAGGATCAAATTCGGCGGCATGTTCAGCAACTTCATTGAAACCACCAATATACGGCTCAATGGAGTGGATCCGGAAATGGAAGCAAAAACGGTCCCGCTCCTCCTGTCCAGGGTCATCGAAGGTGAAAAAGCGCTCAAAAAGGGGGAGATTTTTGTACCGGAGCTTCTTGCCAGGGGCATGAAGGTGAAGGTGGGAGACATGGTGGTGGTCATCGCCACCAACCGGGATGGATCGGTGAACGGGAAACAGCTCAAGGTGGGCGCGATCCTGGAGAGCGCCACCGGCCCCGGCGGGAGGGACGGATACGTCCACATGGATGACGCCGTGGACATCCTGAGGATGGAGGCGCCCGAGATCAGCGAGATCGCCGTGAGGGTCAAGGATTTCGGAAGGCTTCATGAGGTATTCGCTGCCCTGGCGGGAAGGCTTTCCGGCGATGTGAACAAGGAGGGTAAGCCCATCTTTGACGTGCATACCTGGGAGAAAATTTCACCCTTCTACAATATCGCCCGCATGATCGACATGATGACCCTGTTCGTCAAGATCATGCTGGTGGCCATTGTGCTCATCAGCATCATGAACGTGATGATCATGGCCGTGTACGAAAGGGTCCGGGAGATCGGGACCATCGCCGCCATCGGGACCCTGCCGAGGAAGATCCTCGCCATGTTCCTTCTGGAAGGGTTCCTCATGGGGGCCATCGGCGCCGTCATCGGGAGCATCCTGAGCGGTGTGACGATTTACGCCCTCCATGGGGCACGAATATCCTTTGACTTCGGGCGGCAGACCGGGCTCATCCTTGCGCCGACCATCGATCCCGCGGCGCTCATCACCATTTCGGGGATCGTCATTGGCGTGTCCATCCTGGCAAGTTTGCAGCCAGCCCTCAAGGCCGCACGGATGGACCCTATCGAGGCCCTGGGGCATGTATAATGAAAGGCTGGAGGGACGAGGCGCAAGGCGTAAGGAAATAAAACGAACCATTGTTGTTCAACTTTCAGAGAGTTCTTTTGGGTCTCTCGCGGTTAAGGATAGGAGTTTAGAATGACGAAGACCTTTTTTTTCATTATTTTAGTCCTGCTGGCGCTGACAACCCCGGCCTATGCAATGGATGGAAACGAGATCCTGGCCCAGGTGGATAAAAATCTGGCGCCCGATTCCTACGAGATGTACCGGAAGCTCGTCAACGTGGAGCCGGACGGCAGGAAGAAGGAGTTCATCCTCTTTACGGTGAAAAAGGGAAGAGATAAGATCGCGGGTCTCTTTATCTCCCCCGCCAGCGACAAGGGTCGGACCACCCTGAGGCTGGGAGAAAACATGTGGCTCTACATCCCCAATGTGGGAAAGCCGGTCCGCATCACAAGCCTTCAATCGGTTGTGGGCGGCGTTTTCAACAACTCGGATATCCTGCAACTGGACTACACCCAAGAGTATGACGTGACTCGGGTGGAGGACCAGGAAAAGGAACATCTTCTCCACCTGAAGGCCAAGACGAAGACCGTGGCCTATGACCAGCTCCGCATGTGGGTGGACAAGGAGAAGGTGCTCCCCACCAAAATCGAATGTCTGACCGAGGCCGCCATGCTCATCAAGACCCTCTATTTCAAAGAGATGAAGGACTTTGGGGGAGGGATTGTGCGGCCGGCAGTGATGGAGACGGACAGCCCGCTTTACAAGGGATATCGCTCCTACATGATCTTTGCCAAAATTGAGGCAAGGGAGATCCCGGACGAGGCGTTCACCCTCAACTTCATGTCGAGACTCGAGAGCCTTCGATGAGGATAGGGGTGGTCCTCATGGCGACCCTGAGTCTGGTCGGCCTCCTGTGCGGAACATCCATGGCGGAGGAACCCCCCACCTTTGACCTTTCCGAGATTGAAAAGGAGGTGGAGAGGAAGCCCTATACGTTCGGCGGGTTTCTCCAGGCCCAACCCACTGTGTCCGGGCTTGACCGCGATTCCCCCCTATATAAGCTCCGGTTCTTCCCGGACGAGCCCGGGGCGGCCCTTGAGGAGTCGGATGTGGGGGCCCGGCTGGAAGGATCGCTACACTATGGAGACCTGAGCGCCTTTGCCAGGCTGGACAGTTTTCTCATCCACGACCATGACGGGTGGCATGGCGAAATGACCCTTATGGAAGGGTTTCTTTCCTATAAGCCCGGTCCGCACATGGCCGTGGAAGCAGGCAAGCGGGTGACCAAGTGGGGGAAAGGATATGCCTGGAATCCGGTCGCCTTTGTGGATCGTCCCAAGGACCCGGAAGACCCGGAAGAGGCCCTCGAAGGCTACTATATTCTTGGGGGGGATTTCATCCGGAGTTTTGACGGGCCGCTCCAAACCCTGGCCTTCACCCCGATAATCCTTCCCGTCTACGAGGACCTCAACGACGACTTCGGGAAGACCGGCCACTTGAATGTGGCGGCCAAGCTCTATGCCCTCCTCTGGGACACGGACCTGGACCTCGTTTTCTTTACCGGGGACAGCCGTACCTCCAGATGGGGATTTGACTTCTCCAAAAACCTTCTCTCCAATCTGGAGATCCATGGCGAGGTTGCCTGGATCCAGGATTTCCAGGAGATGACCTTTCTGGAAAACGGCCAGGTCCTGACCCATGAATCCGATGTCTGGAGTTATCTGGTGGGGATGCGGTATCTCACGGAAACCGATCTGACCGCCATCTTTGAATACTACCACAACGGCGAGGGCGTGGACCCGGCCGATCTCAAGAACCTGTACGCCTATATTGAGCGGGGCTACGACACCTACAAGCAGACCGGTGATCGTTCCCTATTCGGCCCCATCAACCGGCTCACCAAAGAAGGCTTTACCTGGCGCAACCCGCTCAAGGACTACCTCTATCTCAGGCTTATGCAGAAAGAACCCTTTGACATCCTCTACTTTACCCCGGCCTTCACCACCATGGTCTGCCTCAATGACCGGAGCTTCAACCTGATCCCCGAACTCAACTACAGCCCCGTCACAAACCTGGAACTGAGGCTCCGGGGCGTTATCCCCGTGGGAGGGGACCAGACCGAGTTCGGCGAAAAGCAGAGTGACTGGCGCGCGGAATTCCGGCTTCGGTATTTTTTCTGATACCGCGGCCAACATATCCTGGAATAATGTCCGGTGGTTCCTTTTTCATGGCGGCTTCGGAAATAATTTGATTGCTCAAAAAATTCTCCGGACGCTCGGTGCCGATGACCTGTTGACAGATGGGTCCGTTAAGACTATATTTTTACACGAGCATTGAAAATATGAAAAGAAACCCCCTTACCCCTTTTATAATATTGATTCTGACATGGTCCCTCCTGGCCGGAGGTTCGGTGCAGGGAATGCTTGTCTGCATTCATGAATGCATCCATCATGAAACAGGCGCCGTCCATTTTCATCCGGGCGATTTTCCCCAGCACGGGCATCATCCCTGCGATCCATCCCGGTATGAGACCTGCGAGGCGCACAGGGATACCACTTACCGGCATATTCCGCTCAGCCTGGATGCCATCAGAAATCTTTCAGGCGACGCCGATACCCCCCTTAACACGCCGGTCCTGGCGTGCGGTGATGCTCCCATTCCCCCGTCGCATGTGACCATGCCTTGGTCAAAGGGTTCCTCTTTTCCCCTCCTTAATGATGGAGCCCCAGCATTTCGTAAGACCACTGTTCTGATCATCTGATTACCTCCTCAAAACCCTCATTTAAGATCCTACAGGTGCGGTTTCGGTCTGCATTCGCACCTGCCGAAGGATTCATATCCCAAAATGGGTTTTACGCGCCCGCCCTCTTTTTCGCAGGACGGGGTATACCGAGGAGGTCAGCAATGCTTTGGAAGTCGAGTCTATTCACCACGGGGATGGGTATTCCCCTCCTGTTGCTGGGCATCTTTTGCCATTGTCCGAAGGGCCTGGCACAGGGCCAGATGTTGAAATCACCCTCGACCGGGGAGATTCAGGACCGGGCTGGGACGGAAGCCCTACTTGATGGAGGGGTCCTGACCCTTCAAAAGGCGATCGCCCTGGCCCTGGATTACAATCCTGATCTGAAGGCATCTTCCTGGGAAGAACGGGCCATGGAGGGCCGCATCCTTCAGGCGGGTCTCCTTCCCAACCCTGAAATCGAGGTGGAAACAGAGGACATCGGCGGCTCGGGGGTGTTGAGCGGTTTCAACGCCGCAGAGACCACGATTCAGCTCAACCAGTTGATTGAACTTGGGGGAAAGCGCGCCAAGCGGAGCGCGTCGGCGACGCTCACCCGCGATCTGGCCCGGTGGGATTACCATATTCGGCGCGCGGATGTCCTGGCCCGTGTGGCCATTGCGTTTGTGGACGTCCTCTCAGCTCAGGAACGTCTCGTGCTTATGAAGGAATTGCTTCATCTTGCCGAAGAGGTCTTCAACACCACATCCGAAAGGGTGAAGGCAGGCAAGGTATCACCGGTGGAAGAAATCAAGTCCAGGGTCGAAAGGGCGGCGCGTCAAATTGATCTGAAGCAGGCCGCATTCGATCTCCAGGCGGCCCGAAGGCGGCTTTCAGGGAACTGGGGAGCCGCCGCCCCCCAGTTCCAGGAAGCCCGGGGAGATCTGGATGCGCTTGCCCCGATCCCCCCCTTGGACACTCTGGAAACCCTCATCTCCCAGAACCCGGACGTGGCGCGGTGGACCGTGACCATCCATCAACGGATCGCTGAGATTGAGCTGGAAAAGGCCAGGGGAATCCCCGATCTGACCGTAAGCCTCGGGGCCAAACACCACAATGAGATGGACGATACCGCCTTTGTAATGGGGGTTTCCATACCCATACCCCTCTTCAATCGTAATCAGGGGGCGACCCTTGAAGCCCGCGATCGATTGTCTCAGGCCAGGGAGGAGGCGAGGGCCGTCCAATGGAGTGTGGTGAACACCCTGGCGGAAACCTATCAGAGCCTTTCCAAGGCCTTGATGGAGGCGACCGCTTTGCAGAATGAAGTCCTCCCGGGCGCGCGGGCCGCCTTCGGGGCCACCAGAGAGGGCTACAGGTTGGGAAAATTCGATTATCTGGACATGCTGGATGCCCAGAGAACCCTGGTGGCCGCTCGACTGCGCCATATGGAATCGCTCACCGCCTACCATCAGGCCCGCGTCCGGATGGAGCGGCTGATCGGAATGAATATGGAGGAAATCACCCCCGGGACAGGCATCAAAGAAGATGGAGAAAACTCATGACAAGAAAAATCATCATTGCATCTCTTGCGGTGGTCCTCTCCGCGGCAGCCCTTTATGTCCTCTACCATGGACGGATCGCCGGGGCCAAGCATGCCGCGGACCCGATTCATGGAACAGAGGCCCACAGAGAGAAGGATCTCACACCACCGGTCATGGAGGTCCATGAGGCGGAACAGGACCATGAACCCGGGACCCATGTCTCCCTGAGCGAGGAGCAGATCCGGACCCTGGGGATCGTCGTGGCAACAGCGGGACCCGGCAGGCTTCAAAACGCCTTGAGGCTTAAGGGCGAAATCCTTCTGGACGGGGATCGCGTCGCCCATGTGACGCCCTATGTGTCCGGGTACGTGAAGCAGATTTCAAAGCGAATCGGCGACCCTGTTCGCAAAGGGGAGGTGATGGCGGTCCTGGAGAGTCGCGAGTTGGCCGATGCCAAGGCGGCCTATTTCGCCGCCCTGGAGAAGGTGGTTCTGGCCCAAACGCGGTTTGTTCGTGAGGAGAAACTGTGGAAGAAGCAGATCTCGTCCGAAGAGGATTATCTGGAGGCGAAGCAGGCCCTTGCAGCCGCTCGAATCGAAAAACGATCCGCAAAACAGCAGCTGCTGGCACTGGGCCTGTCCATGACCGCGGTGGATCGATTGCCTCAACAATCAGATACCTCTCTGACCCGCTACGAAATCGTTTCTCCCCTGAAAGGAGAGGTCCTGGAAAAAAACCTCACCCTTGGAGAGATGGTGGAGAGTGACAGGGTGGTTTACCGGGTGGCGGATATGGATGCCGTCTGGGTGAGGGTCTACGTGCACCAGAAGGATCTTTCCCTGCTGAAAAAGGGAATGCCCGTGCGCATTTCGGGGGACGACGGCATGGAGGGGGCCGATGGCAACCTCTCCTATATCTCCCCTGTGGTCGATGAAGAGACCCGAACGGCCACCGGCATGGTAACGCTTCACAACCCGGGGGGAGACTGGAGACCCGGACGCTTTGTCACCGCCGGGATATATTCGGAGTCAGAGGAATTCCCCGTGGTGGTCTCCAAAGATGCGGTTCAAACCATCACCGACCAACATGTGGTCTTTGTCCCTGCAGAAGAGGGATTTGAGGCGAAGGCCGTTTCCCTAAACAGATCCGACCGGAAGCATGTAGAGATCGTTTCCGGTTTATCCGCAGAGGATCCATACGTGGCTGAGGGGGCCTTTGAACTCAAGGCCGCCATGCTGTCCGAAACCTTGGGGGATCATGCAGGACATGGCCACTAGGCAGAAGCGGGCAGCAACCGCCGGCAACGATCCATCGGACATTTCCTGAAGGGCATAAGTCGGCCGGAAAAGGGGACCAAAATGATCAACAGACTGGTTGAAGCAGCCATGAAGTCCCGTATGCTGGTACTCCTGGCCATCGTAGGGGTTATCGGCGTGGGCGTGTACGAATATGAAAAAATGCCGGTAGAGGCATTTCCGGACATATCACCCATCATGGTGCCCATCTTTGCGGAAGCACATGGCATGGCCCCCGAAGAGATGGAGCGTCTCATTACCTATCCGATTGAATCCGCCATGAACGGCCTGCCGGACGTCGCCCAAATCAAGTCCACATCCGCATTCGGTATGGCCGTTGTCTACGTTTACTTTAATGAGGACGTGGACATCTATTTCGCGAGGCAGCTGGTATCCGAAAGACTGGCGAGCGCTGTGGCGGAACTGCCGGAGATGGAGGAACCCCCGATTCTGGGGCCCATATCCACCGGTCTCGGGCAGATTTTCATCTATTATCTGACCCTCGATGGCGATGCAGACACCGGGGGAATGGATCCGGACGCCTATCTGCGAACCATCAACGACTGGGTCGTCAAATTTCAACTCGGGACTGTTTCCGGTGTAACGGATATCCTCTCCATGGGGGGACATGTCCTTCAATATCAGATCCGGGTAGATCCTGATGCCTTGCACAAGTATTCTATTTCGCTGGCGGACCTGGTGGAATCGGTGAGGGCGAACAACCGAAATGCCGGCGGCCAGTTTCTGGTGCTGGGCTCCGAAGAGCACCTGGTCCGGGGGATCGGGCTGTTACAGGACCTGGACGATATCAGGGGCATCCCCATCAAGGTGGTGGACGGCGTGCCCGTTAAGATGGAAGACGTGGCAAGGGTGCGCTATGGGGATGCCATCCGCAGGGGCGTCGTCACCCATAACGGACAGGAGGAGGTGGTCTCCGGCATCGTTCTCAAACTGTTTGGTGAAAACAGCTCCCAGGTGATCGAAAGACTCTACGGCAAGGTGGCGGAGGTGCAAAAGGCGTTGCCTCCCGGCGTTACCCTGGTTCCCTACTACGAGCAGGCCGAACTGGTGCATCTGGCCACGTGGACCGTGAAAAAGGCCCTGATTCAGGGGGCGGTGCTGGTCCTGCTGACGCTTCTTGTGTTCCTGGGCAACCTCCGCTCCGCGCTGGTGGTTGCCCTCTCCCTCCCCCTCTGCGTCCTCATTTCCATCATCTGCATGAGGGCATACGGCATTTCAGCCAATCTCATGAGCCTGGGAGGGATAGCCATCGGCATCGGCATGCTTGCGGATGGCGCCATCGTCATGGTGGAAAATATCTATCGTCACCTCTGTGACCCGAAAAACGAGAAGGAAAGCAGAATTCATACGGTTCTCAAGGCTGCCAAAGAGGTGAGCCGGCCGATTGTTTTTTCCATCTTCATCATCCTTATCGTCTTTCTCCCGATTTTTTTACTCCAGGATATAGAAGGAAAGATGTTCAGACCGATGGCCTTCACCATCTGTTTTGCCCTTTTCGGTTCCCTTTTGGTCGCCCTTTTCGTGGCACCGGTCCTGTCTTCTTTCTTACTCAAAAAAGGGGCCAAGAAGGAGTTCGCTTTTATGACCCGGCTCAAAAAGGTATACCGCCCCATGCTCACCTGGGCTATCGGAAAGAAATATTTTGTGGTCGGTTTCAGCCTCCTGGCATTTCTTGCGAGCCTGGCCGCACTCCCGCTTATCGGCACCGAGTTTATCCCCACCCTCGAAGAAGGCTCCATCATGATCGGCGTTACAATGGCCCCTTCCATCTCCTTGAAAAAGGCTACAGAGACTGTCATGACGCTGGAGCGGCGCATCATGAATCATGGAGAGATTCAGGAAACCGTGTCTCGAATCGGCCGTCCCGAGGCAGGGAGTCACCCGCATCCCGTCAACTATGCAGAGATTCACCTGAAACTCAAACCGATGGCAGAATGGCCGGATCACCAAAGCAAAAAAAGACTCATCCAGGCCCTCAACCGGGACCTTTCCGCGTATAAAGGGGTAAAGCTGAGCTTCACGCAGCCCATCCAAAATGCCTTTGATGAACTCCTTTCCGGTGTCAAGGCCCAGCTGGCCATAAAGCTGTTCGGGGAAGACCTGGGCATTCTGAAGGAGAAGGCCGGGGAGATCCAGGAGGCCATCGAGGCCATTCCCGGTCTGGCGGATTTGACCAAAGAAGAGGCACTGGGTCAGCCCCAGCTGCAGATTATTGCAGATCGCGACGCCTGCTCCCGATTCGGGATCACGGTGGGACAGATCCTCCAAATTGTGGAAATGGCCGTGGGCGGTGAGGTGGTGGACCATATCTACCTTAACACCAGGCGTTTCGGCATCCATATCCGTTATCAGGAAGCTTACCGGGCCGATGCCGACGCCTTGAAAGCGCTGCTGATTCACACCCGGGACGGGTCCCTTATCAGGCTTTCCCAAGTAGCACAGATCAAACGGGTCACAGGACCGATGCAGATCAGCAGGGAAAGAAATCAAAGGCGCTGGATCGTGCAGGGGAATGTGCGGGGAAGGGACCTGGGGGGCGTCTTCAGCGACATCCGCCAGGCCATTGCCCGGGAGGTGGTTCTGCCGCCCGGCTATTATATCGAATATGGCGGCCAGTTCGAAAATCAACAACGGGCCATGGCGCGCCTGGCGATTATTGTGCCCTCTGTCATGGCTGCGGTATTCATCATGCTCTGGATCTCCTTCGGAACCCTTCGCCATGCCTTTATGATCATCCTCAACATTCCCCTGGCGCTGATGGGCGGCATTTTCGGACTCCTTGCAACCGGGGAGTATCTTTCGGTACCCGCCTCGGTCGGATTTATCGCCCTGTTCGGCATTGCGGTTCAAAACGGCGTGGTCCTTGTAAGCATCATGAATGGACTTCGGAAGGAGGGGAGGGGGGTGAAAGAGGCGGTCATGGAAGGGGGGCTCCTTCGCCTTCGTCCGGTCCTGATGACGGCGATCACCACTATTTTAGGGTTGTTGCCCCTTCTCCTGGCCCGAGGCATCGGATCGGAGGTGCAACGGCCCCTTGCCGTTGTGGTCGCCTTCGGACTCGCTACCTCAACCTTCCTGACGCTCTTCATCATTCCGGCCATGTACGCCTGGATCGAGAGGAGAAGGGTTCCATAACACCAAAAGACGTATCCGGCAACCATAAGGAGGCATTTATGAAGATGACAGGGGGGTGTATGGCGCTGGTATTGATCCTCGTTGGGATGATCACAGGGGGGGTGGGATGCGCATCCGGTAGAGTGAACCTCGTTGACCAGGGCCTTGTTACTGTGGAGCGCATTGATCCTGAAACGAGCTGCATTTCCAGGCCGACCGTCTACCAGAACGGCGATGAACTTGTGATCAGCGGGAAGGTGAAGTGCACGCGTTTCCGGGGTTTCAGCCTGGGGCATATCGATATTGCCATTGTAAGTGCGGAAGGCGGACTCCTCCAATCCCTCAGCGTGTTATATTACCCGCGAATTATCCCTAGAAAAGGGGGCCGTGAATCACGATTTCAGGTAAGTCTTCCTCTCAGGCCTCCCAAGGGAACCGTGGTTCGGTTGGCATTTCACAAGACCAAAACCCCCTCGGTTGAGACATACCATTGTGATGATAATGCCGCAATTGCCGGCAGGTAGAAAATCGGATGGCAATGGTAAGGCCTTCGGGTCGGGCAGGTACAGAACCCGCAGATAATATCCGGTGAAGACCCCCGGCAGGGTGCCGACGATCACCACCCAGGTCAAGGGCCACGCCGTAGGACCCGCTTTGAGGTAGGGGTAAACCTCGCTGGGGATGGCCACGATATTGCGAAATTGGTGGCACTGACCCAGGGAGAGGTGAAGAGCTAACGGAACGCCCACCTTGAACTCCTTCCAGAGCAGCTTCAGGATGTCGCCCGTGGATACCTCCCGGACGGCAAGGGCGCGGACGACGAGTGTTGCGGACTGACTCCCGCTGTTGCCCCCCGTATCCGCCAGCATGGGCATGAAGGTGGCCAGAACCGCAAACTGGAGAAGCAGTCCTTCATAGCTTTGCACAATATAGCCCGAAACCAGGCCCAGGGCCGCCAGGGCGATGAGCCAGAGGCATCGGTTTTTGAAATGGCCCCAGGAAGAGGTCTTGAGATAAGTGCCTGTTTCATGGCTCCCGGCAATGGCCATGAAATTTTAAGTGTCCTGAGATCATGATGGGTGTATGATAGGGTGCATGAAGTGGATCTGGGGAATCGCTCCGCATTAATGTTTACACGTTAAGGCAAATATGGGGTGCCACCATCGCAACATTCATGGCAAAATTCATGTTCGCCATGACTTTCGTAGTGCCGGTTCTTTTCCTGCCTCTCTTGACAGCCATCGTCGTGTGTCTTGCGTGGGGATTGTCCGTTCTTATGGTTCTGAGCTACTTCATTGCAAAGTCTCGGGGTGAGCGGCCATGGAAGGCAGTTGGCGAGCATGTCCTGATAGCCATCGCTGTCATTGCCATCACCCACTGGGTTTGGGATTGGGTGGCTACACTCGGAGCATGAACCAGCAGCCAATCATTCTTATGCGGATCAAAATATTTATTTTAAACGAAAGGGGTGGCTGTAAAACTCGTTAAAGTTCGATCCCGCCTGGGGGGATACCCTGTGAAGGAGGCTTTACGGAGAGGGAAGGGAAGACAGGAGTTTCCTCAATTGACAAATCAAGATCCGACCCCCATTTTTTTCTCCTGGGAATATACGTGAAAGCCTATGCCCAAGTTTCTTGATACATCTGGGTTGGCCGGGTCACGGTGAAGGGAGGGCGTGTTCCATGGTTTCGCAATCAAGTCATGACAGTATCGGTGATGCCGGCGGCAAAGACATTGAGGAGGTTCTCCAAAACCTCGAGAGCAACCGGGAAGGCCTTAGCCCGGAACAGGCCATAGAGCGCCTCGATCAGTACGGACCGAACACCATCGAGGAGAAAAAGGAGAACCCTCTCCTTAAATTTTTGGGCTACTTCTGGGGTCCCATACCCTGGATGATAGAGGCCGCTGCGACTCTTTCCGTGATCGTTCGGCATTGGACAGACTCTATTATTATTTTTGTCATGCTGTGTTTCAATGCGCTGGTTGGGTACTGGCAGGAACATCAGGCGGCAAATGCCCTGGAAGCCCTCAAGGAGCAGTTGGCGCTCAAGGCACGGGTGAAGCGCGGGGGGAGATGGCAAGAAGTCTCTGCGCGTGAGCTGGTCCCCGGAGATGTCATTCGGATCAAAGGCGGCGATATTGTCCCTGCTGATGGAAAGCTGTTTGACGGCGACTATTTGAGCGCTGATGAGTCAGCCCTTACCGGGGAGTCCTTACCCGTGGAGAAGGAATCTGGAGACATTGTCTATTCAGGTTCTGTTGCAAAAAAAGGGGAGATGAATGCCGTGGTGGTTGTCACGGGGGAGAAGACCTATTTCGCCCGAACTGCGAAGCTGGTCGAATCCGCAGGGGCAGTCTCTCATTTCCAGAAGGCCGTTCTCACCATCGGTGACTATTTGATCTATATGAGCCTGGGGTTGGCGGGCATTTTAGTCCTGACCCAGCTTTTTCGAGGGGATCCTTTTCTCACGGTGTTCCAATTCGTCCTCATATTGGTCGTAGCCGCTATCCCCGTGGCCATGCCCGCAGTACTCTCCGTTACCATGGCCCTGGGCGCCCTTGCCCTCTCCCATAGCAAAGCGATCGTGACTCGCCTTCAGTCCATAGAGGAGATCGCGGGAATTGACATCCTCTGCTCAGACAAGACCGGAACCTTGACCCAAAATAAGCTCACTCTGGGAGACCCCATAATCGTCGAGGCCGAGAAGATCGACGAATTGGTGATTGCAGCTGCATTGGCGTCAAAGGAGGAAGACCAGGATGCAATTGACATGGCCATATTGGCAGCCCTTAGAGACAAAACCGCACTCGAATCCTACAAGCAGGTCGAATTTGTTCCTTTTGATCCGGTGAGCAAACGTGTGGAGGCCACCGTCAGAAGGGGCGAAGAAGTGTTCAAGATCTCTAAAGGGGCGCCGCAGGTTATCTTCAAGCTCTGCGAAATGTCTTCAGAATCAAGGAAGCGAAGCCAGCAGGTTGTTGACGACCTTGCATCCAAAGGTTTCCGCACCTTGGCCGTCGCCCGGGGGAGCAAAGAAGGCAGGGACTGGCGTCTGCTTGGGATTTTACCCCTCTACGATCCTCCGCGAGAGGACTCTGCGGAAACAATCAAACGGGCAAAAGATCATGGGGTTGACCTGAAGATGGTTACGGGCGACAATGTGGCTATTGCCAGAGAAATCTCGCGTCAGCTGGGCATGAAACCGAATATCCAATCCGCTGAACAAATATTTGCCGGAGACGTCGACCTTGAGAAACTCAGCAGCGAGACCGTGACCAGGATAGAGCAGTCTGACGGTTTTGCAGAGGTCTTTCCCGAGCATAAGTACGGCATTGTCAGGGCTCTACAGGAGCGAGACCACCTCGTGGGGATGACAGGAGACGGGGTAAATGATGCCCCCGCCCTCAAGCAGGCGGAGGTAGGGATTGCCGTATCCGGAGCCACAAATGCCGCCCAGTCCGCGGCCTCTCTCGTACTTACCGCACCGGGGTTATCGGTGATTATCACAGCAATCGAGGAAGCCCGACGAATATTCGAACGGATGAACAGCTACGCCGTTTACCGCATCACCGAAACCATCCGTATCATGTTTTTTGTTGTCGCGGCCATGGTGGCGTTTAATTTCTACCCGATCAACACGATCATGATCATTCTCCTCGCCCTTTTGAATGACTTGCCCATCATGACCATCGCCAAAGACAATACCTGGCTTGACCCAAATCCGGTAAGATGGGATATGCGTCGTGTCCTTACCATATCCACGGTGCTCGGATTGATAGGTGTCATTGAGACCTTCGGTCTCCTGCTCATCGGAAAGCTTGCCCTGGATCTCACCCAGGCACAGCTTCAGTCTTTTATCTACCTCAAGCTGGCTGTGGCAGGTCACCTGACGTTGTTTGTCGTACGCACGAAGAAAAGGTTCTACCAGGCGCCGCACCCTTCGCCGGTTCTGTTCGCGGCTATTCTGGGAACCCAGCTGGCAGCCGCTGCAATTGTGGGCTTTGGCTTCTTGGTGGAGGCGATCCCATGGTCCTATGTGGGCTTCATATGGGTCTATTGCCTCATCTGGATGTTTATTGAAGACACGGCCAAATTGCACCTTTACCGGCATCTGGAATTGAGCAGTAGACACCACCGGAGTTTTCTGGAGCGTATTCAGGCTTCCCTTCACCGTCCATAATCTTCATGTGCCGGGCTGGCAATAGTGAGCTGTGTTTTTCTTGAGCCCCGTAGCAAGCGGCGCCTCCCAATCCCGCGGTATCCGATAGAGGATGGTTTGATGAACCAGTACGTATTTCAGAATCACATGAAAACGATCCTGGGAAAGCTCTATCCGGATAAAGATGCACTCCAGATCCTGGATCGCGTTATCCGAACGATCGAAAGGCATCAAGATCACGAGATCATTCTCGAAAAGAGAAAACAATACGGCGACAGGATTTCGCTCAGTGAAGATGATGCCATTTTGATCACCTATCCCGACACCCTTTGCGCGACAGGGGAAAAACCGCTTCGCACCCTTCACCGGTTTTTGAAGACTTATGTAAAATCGGCCGTTACCTGTGTGCATATTCTTCCCTTTTTCCCGAGCAGCTCGGATGCCGGCTTTTCTGTGATAGATTATAGCACCGTGGCCCCTGAATTCGGTGACTGGGATGATATCCAGGCTATCGGAAGAGACTATCGCCTTATGGCCGATCTGGTCATGAACCATGTGTCGAGCCGGTCCGCATGGTTCCAGGGATACCTGAACGGCGATGAGCGCTATCGCGACTATTTCCTGAGCTTTGATGCACCCGTGGACATATCCGAGGTATTCAGGCCACGGAACGGCACGTCTCAAATCCATGGTCAGGAAGATGTTGGATTTTGGACGACCTATGGAGATATAGCACTCCGAAACAGATTTGAATGACCTTGTGGGGGAAATCCTAAAGACCAGCAGTCCAATGACGGGAAAGCTTCGAGTCGAGTTAAAGGCTGACCTGGAACCCTCTTTGCCCACGCTTTCCATGGACAGTCAGAAATTCAAACAGGTGCTCTTAAATCTTACGGTAAACGCCCTGGAGGCCAGTCCACCGGGAGGGCTCGTCACTATTAAGACGACCAAAGAGACTGGGTGGGCGAATATACACGTGATTGACAGGGGTAGTGGAATCGATATGGAAGACGAAGACAAGGTATTTCAACCCTTTTTTTCAAAGAAAAAGGGGGGAACCGGTTTGGGTCTGCCCATTGTCAAGAAAATCGTGCAGGCGCACGGAGGCGAGATCAGCTTTCAGAGAAATGCTGAAGCGGGTATGACCTTTACGGTAAAGCTGCCTTTAAGATGAAGAGCGAAAAGAGCGCAATGAGAGACCAAGCGTATCATACGTTACATCCATGAGCGGATGTGCAACGAATTCTTGTCATTGACAATTATCGAGTGACAGCCTAGGGTTGAAACAGACCGGATCACCGCCAAAACGGGTCTTATGCGGTAGAAATCCGAAATCTATCTTTTTGTGCAGATCAATCTGCGCTAATCTTCATTGGGCGTTAAGGTGAGGACATCAATATGAAGGATTCGTTGCGCACCGGCATTTCGTTTGGGCTCACATCAGCTGTTATTACCACACTTGGGCTGATGGTAGGCCTGCACTCTGGCACAGGGTCAAAGCTGGTGGTTCTCGGAGGTGTTTTCACCATCGCCATTGCCGACGCCTTTTCGGATGCCCTTGGCATACATATTTCAGAGGAATCAAAAAATGTTTACACGTTAAGGCAAATATGGGGTGCCACCATCGCAACCTTCATGGCAAAATTCATGTTCGCTATGACTTTCGTAGTGCCGGTCCTTTTTCTACCTCTCTTGACAGCCATCGTCGTGTGTCTTGCGTGGGGATTGTCCGTTCTTATGGTTCTGAGCTACTTCATTGCAAAGTCTCGGGGTGAGCGACCATGGAAGGCAGTTGGCGAGCATGTCCTGATAGCCGTCGTCGTCATCGTTATCACCCACTGGGTTGGAGACCTTGTGGCTGCACTTGGAGCATGAACCGGCACCCAGTAAACGGTTTCAAGAGACCGTCTGAGGTCCGTTGCAGCGACCAAGCTTACCCCGGAACCCAAATGCCGGGTGTTCAGAAAGAGAGATGATAGCCGATAAACAGCGAGTAGGCTTCTGTCAGCCTTAATCGCGCCATTCGTAAAGAGCGGCGGATTAACCCAACCATAAAAAAGGAGAGTTTCCCATGACTAAAGAAATGGCGTTTTCAAAACCCAGGCACACGATCCGCCAACGAATAGCCGCCGGTCTGGTGCTGTTCTTTGCCATTTGTATGTTACCGGGCCTGGCTTTGGCCCAAGGGATCTCAGGTGATCGGCCCCAACTGGTCCAGGTCATACAGAGTAAAAAATCGTTTCCCGAAACCCTCAAGGCTTTCAAGGAAGAAGTGAGCAAGGCTGGGTGGAGTCTGCTTAATGTGAACAATCTGGCGGGTGTGCTCTCCGAGCGTGGTTTCACCCTACACCCTGTGGTGGTACTTGATGTGTGCAGCGGCAAGCACAGTTCTCGAATTCTGAGCAATGACGACTATCGCCCGTTTTCCGCGTTCATGCCCTGCCGTGTGAGTATCTACCAGAAATCCGACGGGAAGGTGTTCATCGCCCGAATGAATGCCGCTGCCGTCACAGAAATGATGCTCACCGGGGTAGCCGAGGTGATGCTGGCGTCAGACAAAGAAATAGCGGAGATCATCGCCAATACGGTCCGCTGATCCGGGGTATATTCGGCGACCCGGTTTTGTTGAGAGCGGTGCATTTGCAAGCCTGTTTTTTGTCGCTGCCCAACAGAAAAAAGTAGGATGACCTTTTGGCCTTAATGGCAGGACCCTCATGGGATATCGAAAAGCACCGAATACACTGATCGCCTTGCTCCTAATCTTGGGCGTTTTCACGAACAGCGCATTGTCAGAAGCCTGTTTTTGCGGAGAGACCTGTTTACATTATCTTCAACCGGACGCGAAGGCAGGTTCTCCCATTCACATGCGTTGCTCAGATATCCCCTGTAAAAGCTGTGAGTTGGAAAGGGGCCAAACGCTTAAGGCAGCCAACTCTGTGAACCAGACATGTAGTGCGAAACTCCTTGATAACGCATTATTTTTATTTGCCCTCCTCGATTCTCCCTCGACTTCTCATACCCTTGTGAATGTTGAATCATCTTATTCCCTCAGAGCAATCCCTTCGTCACCCATCTACCTGCAAAACCTATCGATCCTCTGTTAACCTCTGAATCATCTCTGCCCACTTTAATAAGACATTTTCCTGTTAAGTCCGCCCTGCATTCCTACAGAATTGTGAATAGATGCAGTCGATAAGGATTTGAAACCGTCTCGTTAAAGGAACCGATGGCATGAAAGGAATACGATATGAAAAATTTACAGATACATCAGTGGATTCTGTTCTTGTTGATATTCTTACTGTCACCAAGTGGGGTCTTTTATGCCGCTTTTGCCGATCATGATGATGGCAAAGATGAGCACCGGTATGAGAAAAGGGAGGGAAAACACGCTGAACACAATGGTAAACGTGATTTGCCAATTGCGAATAACCCAGCATATGTAGAACATTGCGGCGCCTGTCATTTCGCTTACCAGCCGGGCCTTCTGCCTTCAGGGTCATGGGATAAAATCCTGAAAGGCCTTGCAGACCATTTTGGGGAGGCCCTCGAGCTTGACCAGGAATCAATGAACGCAATTGATGACTATCTGAAGACCCATGCGGCGGATAATTCCTCCGCGAAACTATCCGGCAAAATCATAAAAAGCGTCGGCAGTCAAACACCGTTACGAATCACGCAAGTTCCCTACATCCAAAAAAAACACTATGAGATCGAGCCCAGGGTATTTGAACGTGAATCCATCGGTTCTTTTTCCAACTGCGCGGCCTGCCACACCACCGCTGAAAAGGGAATCTATGACGACGATGGGGTTCAGATTCCAAATTAGCAAGGCAGCGGGACATTCCAAGGTTGGTCGGATGAGCTAACCTCAAGGTGCATGCAATGGGACCAAAGAATTGTCTATGCTGCCAAGGGGCTGCGTTTGGTAGTTTCATTCTCTTTTGCCTTATCCATAAGACTTGGCAAAGGTATTAAAAGAATGTGGCGCATCAAAAAGTAGAAACGGACCTCCGTTCGTCTCCCTGGTGATCGTATGTAAGCCCGTTCACTTTCCATCATGGACAATGCCGGAGCTTAATGCCGGGCGTTGATACCGGCGCCCATAACCGGGGGGGTGAGAGTTCGTTAAGCGAAAAAGTGGAGGATATACCTGCCGGCCAGAAAGGTCATGATCACTCCCAGCATCAGCTTGATGATTTTTTGGGGGACATATTTCTGCAGTCTCGCGCCGCAGTACATGCCGGCAAGCCCTCCGGTCCCGAAGAGAAGGCCCAAGAGCCAGTCCGGCCTTGTGGAAAGCCCTTCTGCCGCGGGGATGACGCTGTAGAAAAAGACCCCTGCGATGGAAGTGAGAAAAGTACCCATGAGGGCGGCGCCGGCCACCGTGTAAACCGGCAGATTGAAAACCGCCACGCAGAAGGGCGCAATAATGGCGCCCCCGCCGATCCCGTAGGTTCCGCCGATAATGCCGACTGCAAAGGCCAGTAGAAACATGCCGATGGTGTGGAAGGAAAACCTCTGCCCCCAGAACTCATATTCCACTCTCGAAAGGGAGAATGAGAGGGTCTTAATCACGGCCTCCTGAGGAAGACCGGACGACATCCGACTGTTCTGGGATTCTTTGAGCGTTTTAACGTGTTGATTAAATTTTTCCTCCAGGGCCTTCATCTCGTGTTTCCCCTTCTGGGAATAGGGGGTCATCTCATAGAGGAGACGGCCCCCGATGTAGAGAAGCACGCATCCCACAAACAGTTTGAAGGCCTTTGGGCCGGGCAGATACAGAACCCGCAGATAATATCCGATGAAGACCCCCGGCAGGGTGCCGACGATCACCACCCAGGTCAGGGGCCAGGCCATACGGCCCTCTTTGAGGTAGCGGTAGACCCCGCTGGGAATGGCCACGATATTGAATACGAAATTGGTGGCGCTGACAGACGGAGAGGTGAAATGGAGAAAGCTCACCTGAAAGGGGAGGAGAAGAAATGCGCCGGACACCCCGCCCATGGAGGTGAAAAAGGAGACCACAAAGGCCACCAGCGGCGGCAGGAAGACCCATGTGTCCACCCCTGAGACGTCGAAATGCATAAAAAAAATATCCATATCCTTTTTACGACCTCCGCACAGATAATCTCAAAGTATCCAGCGTCTTCCGATGTTGCGAAGACTGATCAGAAACAGGCCAATACAGAATAAGGAAAGGGCTGTGAAATCAGTGGAAAACGGCATCAGGTGGTCGCCGTGGAAGGCCCCGTGGAGGATGTCCACGCCGTAGGTTAAGGGAAAAAGATAGGAAAGGGGCCGTAGAAACACGGGCAGTTGTTCAATGGGGAAAAACAGCCCGCAGAGAAAGATCATGGGGAAGCGGAAGAAGTTGGAAAAGGTCTGGGCCTCGAAGACTTCGCTTACGGAAACCGCCACAAAGAGCCCCAGAAAGGTGGAGCTTGCCGCGATGAGCACAATGGCAGGGATGGCCGCACTCCAGGCGACCTGTGAGAGATCGGTTAGAAATGCCGCCAGGAGGATGGGAACAAAGGCGTTGACCACGCCGAAG
The DNA here is from genome assembly GCA_021737785.1 of Deltaproteobacteria bacterium. NCBI lineage: Bacteria > Pseudomonadati > Myxococcota > Myxococcia > Deltaproteobacteria bacterium. Next base: position 20,855 of record JAIPDI010000035.1, on the reverse strand, counting down.
AGGATGGCGCCCGAGGTCTTGGCCAACATTAAGAGTTGAAGGGGTATCGGCGCCAGGAGAAGCCGGTCAAAGGATTTTCCCTTCTTTTCAAAGGTGACGGTTACGGAAAGGAGGGAGGTGGTTCCGAAAAGGACCGAAAGGGCTACCACGCCCGGAACCAGAAAAAGGACGTCTTTCAATCCGCCTGACTTGATAAAGAACATTCCGGTCCAGGCCAGGGGGAAGATCAGGCCCCAGCTGACATTGGGCGGTTTGAGATAATAGGCACGCAGGTCCTTGACGAAGATGTTCCAGAAGGCGATCCAGCGCTTCACCGAGGGCCTCCTCCCTTTTCTTTTTCCGTTTTCATGGCATGTGCCTCGATTCCCGTAATCCGTACGAACACATCCTCCAGAGACAGGCGCATGCGGCGGGCCTCGTTGACCTCAATACCCTCCTCCTCTATAAACCGCACCACAGGGCCTACATGGATGGGCCTGTATGACTCCACCCGGATCAATCCCCGGTCAAGGCGCTGAAATGACAGATGGGGAAATGCTGTGCCCAGCTTGGGGTATAGTGTGGGTTCGGTATTGGATACGGCAATCTGCATGACATGCGTATCCTGGACGGGCTGAATCAGGTCGGCCACGGTATCGATCCGGATGATCCTTCCCTGCACGATAAAGGCGACGCGGCCGCAGAGCCTCTCTGCCTCCTCGATGTAATGAGTCGTTAGAAAGATGGTGGTTCCGGCCCGGTTCAGGTCTGCGATGCGCTGCCGGATCTGCCGGGCGCTGGCCACGTCGATGCCGGTGGTGGGTTCATCCAGGAAAAGGATTTCAGGGTTGTGGATGATACCGGCGGCGATGGTGAGCTTGCGTTTCATCCCCTTGGAATAGCCTGCGAACTTCCGGTCCCCCGCCCCGGCAAGACCGAATGTTTCCAGCAGTTCGCGGGCACGGGGTTCCCGCTCCTTTTTCCGCATTCCATAGAGCGCTGCGCAGAAACATAAATTGTCGAAACCGGTGAGTTCCGGATACAGGTTGCTTTCGTCCGGAACCACGCCGATGAGATGCTGGGCTGCTCTGGGAGTGCCTGTGCAGTCTATGCCGCCCATCCGGATCATCCCCGCGTCCGGCCGCGCCAGGCCTGTGAGCATGTTGATGGTCGTGGTCTTGCCCGCACCGTTGGGGCCGAGAAACCCGAATAATTCGCCCTCGATTACCTCAACGCTTACATCCGATACGGCCTGGACCTCGTCGAATCGCTTGGCCAGTCCCTGAATGGACAGCGCATTCACCGGTTTTCTTCCTTGGTCAGGCATGTATGATCCGCTTCATGAAAAGATAGAGGAAACATCTTTAAATCAGGCGCCAGGTCGGCCTTCTCCATCAACGCCTCAGCAACTTGATGAAGCAGGGCCCTGTCAATGCTGTAATGGGTCCAGTATCCCCGTTTCTCTCCCCTTACCAGACCGGCCTTCCGCAATATCCGGAGATGTTGGGAGACGGCCGCGGCGGAGATATTTAACCGAGTGGCCAGGGCGCCTACACACAGGTTCTGGGTCAGGAGGAGGTCGATGATCCGGAACCGCGTCCCATCCGCCAGGGCCTTCAAGGTTTGAATAATATTGTTCACAATACATCCAGTTAGGTGAATACTTAAATGGATGATTGCATGCTTAATTGGATCTGTCAACAAAGAATTGCAGAGGTTCACAGGTTCCAGGTTTCCCGGCGTAGCAGATTCAGGGTTGAGGGAGGGGGACGGATTATCGATGATCGCCCGAAGTGGCCGTGACGGAGGGCGGGATCCAGCGCTTTTGCCCTTGACCGGACATGTGGGTTTATTCTAACGTAACAGACCGATCGCTCACTTCTTGACGGAGGTAAGAGACGGTGTTCCTGTGCAAAAGACTTTTAAGCGTAGTTTTCAGAGGTGATATGCAATCCATTATCCGGGTGATCTTTATATCCACGGCCCTGGTGATTTGTCCGGGAGGTATTTCCGTGGGGCAGGATAAGGTCCTCAAAATGTCCACCACCACGAGCACTGAGAATTCGGGGCTGCTGGATGTGCTCCTTCCGGAATTCAAGAAAGATACCGGCATCGACGTCAAGGTGTTCGCCAAGGGTACCGGTGCGGCGATCCGGGACGGCATGGACGGCAATGTGGATGTAATCTTTGTCCACGACATAGAGAGAGAAAAAAAATTCGTCGCGGACGGCTACGGGACAAAACGATTTGCGGTGATGCATAACGACTTTGTGATTGTCGGCCCCAAGAAGGACCCGGCAGACGTCAAAGGGAGCAGGAACGCGTTCGAGGCCATGGCAAGAATCGCCCGGAGCAAGTCCGGCTTTGTTTCCCGGGGGGATGACAGCGGGACCCACAGCATGGAGCAGGCGTTGTGGAAAGGGAGCGGGGTACAGCTGGAGAAGAAAAGCATGGACATGGTCAAAGGGGGCAGTAGAACTACCCTTTCCTTCGAGCATCCACAGGATCTCGGTGGGTGGTATTACGCCATCGGCCAGGGGATGGGGAAGGCCCTCATCTTTGCCGAGGAAAAACAGGCCTATACGCTGACCGACCGCGGCACCTATCTGGAATACAAATTCGGTCGAAAAGAGGGGCTGGATCTGGAAATCGTCCTCCAGGGGGACGGGAAACTCCTGAATCCCTACGGTGTGATCCCTGTGAATCCGAAAAAGCAGCCCCATGTGAAGGTGGATATGGCGACGGCGTTTGCCGAATGGCTCGTGTCGGCCCGGGGGCAGGGTCTGATCGCCGACTATAAGATCCATGGACACCAGGCATTCTTTCCGGATGCGATTCCTGACGTGAAATAGCAGGCGAGATGGACTCTTTGGACCCCAGCCGATGGAATTTCTCTTAGACAGTTTCTTATCCGCCGTTCTTCTTCTCTGGTCCTTCGATCCGGACCTGTATTTCATCATCTATGTCTCGCTGAAGGTCAGTTTTTTTTCGACGCTCATCAGCAGCCTGCTGGGGGTGCCGGCCGGCTTCCTGGTGGCATTCAATGAGTTCAGGGGAAAACGGGCGGTCATCACGGTCCTGAACTCCCTTCTGGCCCTCCCTACAGTTGTCGTGGGCCTGGTCGTCTATGCGTTCATATCGAGAAGAGGCATCTTGGGAATCCTGGATCTCCTCTATACGCAGACTGCCATAGTCATCGGACAGGTCATCCTGATCATGCCACTGGTGGCGGCCTTGACCATCGCGGCTGTCGGCAGTATCGATGAAAAATACCGGAAAACCGCCATGACCCTCGGGGCTACCGGATTCCAAACCGCCCGGGTGATCTTTCGAGAGGCCCGGTTCGCGCTGGTGGCCGCAGTTATCGCCGCTTTTGGAAGGGTGATCGCCGAGGTAGGCGTGAGCATGATGCTCGGCGGCAATGCCAAAGGTTTCACCCGGACCATTACCACGGCCATGGCCCTTGAGTACGACAAGGGGGAGTTCGTTCTGGGGGTCGCCCTGGGCCTTGTACTTCTGGGGATCAGTTTCAGTATCAATATATTGTTCAACTTCGTACAGGGGAGGGCGAGGTCGTGATGCCGCTTTTCGCAGCAAGTGAACTCACAAAGGCCTATGGAAGGAGGATTGTTTTGTCTCTCCGGGACCTGGTGATCGAAAGCGAAAAGATCTACGCGCTCCAGGGACCGAACGGATCGGGCAAGACCACCCTTCTCGAGATCCTCGGCCTCTTGATTCCGCCGACCGCGGGAAAGCTTCTCTATCGGGGGAAAAAGATTGATTTCGCCAATCGGGAATCAACGGCGGTTCGCCGGGAAATCGTCATGGTGCACCAGAACCCGGTCTTGTTCACCACCTCTGTGAAAAAGAACCTGGAATTCGGCCTGAAGATCAGGGGGGTGACCGGAGCCGCGACACAAAAGGCTGTGGAGGAGGCGCTGGATCTTGTGGGGATGCACGGATTTCTCCATGCGGAAGCCCACAAGCTCTCCGGAGGAGAGACCCAGAGGGTAGCCATCGCCCGTGCCCTGGTCTGCTCGCCCAAGGTCATCCTCTTTGATGAACCCACATCCAGTGTGGACGTGGAAAACCGGATGATCATCGAGGGAATCATCCTGGACATTAATGCCGAAAAGCGGATTTCGGTGATTTTTACAAGCCATGATTCCACTCAGGCATCCAGGCTCTCCGATGACGTCATCCCGCTGTTCGAAGGGAGAAAGATCTCTTCCCCATACGAGAATATATTCACCGCCAGCGCCTTTCCAGAGGGGGGACGGAAAATCAGGTTTTTGATCGGAAAAGGTCTCGAGTTGCTGGGTGAAGGACCGGCGGAGGCCGGAGAGGTGAAGATATCGATCGATCCGTCAAAAATCAAGTTGCATAAGGGCAACGGTCACGGCGCGGAGGTTAACCATTTGCCGGGCATTCTCTTTCAATTGACCGACGATCGCGACGGTGTTCGAGCCACAGTGGATGCCGGGATGCCGTTGAACTTTCTCATTCCCCGGGAGACCTTCAAAGACGCGTCTTTGACCATAGGGGACCCCGTGACCGTGACTATCCCGGTAGACGCCGTCTCGGTATTCTAAAAGGTTGAATATCTTGCCGTCAGCGGGATCCAGCACCCCCAGCCCCTTCAAAATAGTGGCCCGATATCCCATCCATTCGGCATCGTCCTCAGGAAGCCTTACTGCCAGAAACCCCCATGCAGAAAACACCCGGTGATTTCCTTCAGGCATATGGCAGGTCTGGCAGCGGGGGGCGCGATCTTTGTTTTGGGGATCGACATCCCGGTTGATCAGATAGGTCACGCCGTGCTTTGCGCCGGAATACATCTCCCACTTTGCGTGATCAAAACCCATGTGACAGGTCTTGCAGGCCTCCGGCTCGGAGACTTCGAGCACGGAAAATGCGTGGCGAGATTCCAGGTAGTCGGGTTATTGAGAGAAATAGGGTCTTTACCCCATTGAAGGGCCGGCACCAACCATTTAACATGACCAAAAGTGTCAGCTGAAGCTTGCCGTATTGTACGGATAGCGTTTCTTGGGTCATTCATGGAGAGGAAAACTGGGAGCCACCAGGAAATTTTTACCGACAATGGCGGCGCGTAATTCCTTAAGATCATAAGGAGGCAAATATGAATTTGAAGCGAGCGGCATTTCTGTTGGTAGTGAGCGGTTCGATGTTTCTGCTGGCCGGATGTGGTGACAAGGAAGAGCAACCCGAGCCTAAGCCAGAGGTAAAGGTCGGTGATGTTCAAAAAGAAGCCGGACAGGCCATGGCAACAGCCAAGAACTACACCCAGCAACAAATGGAAGAATACCAGAATCAAATTGAAAAGAAGCTGGAGACTTTTAACCAGGAACTGGGTGAATTAAAAGTCAAGACGGACTCAATGAAGGAAGATGCCAAGGGTAAATATGAACAGACGCTCATAACATTGCAGGAGAAACAAATGGAGATCACCGAAGCACTCAAGGGACTCAAACAGGAGACCGGAGAAGACTGGGCCAGTACCAAAGAGAAATTGGATCAGATGATGGATGATTTACAAAAGGAGTTCGACCAAGCAAATACGCCGTCCTGACCGGGTGGCATTGTGGCGTATCTGTCCAAAGCAGCAAACGGCCGCAACCAAATTGGTGGATAGCGTTCAGATGTTGGGTTTGAGCGAACAACCTCTGACACCCGGAACCTGAACTCGTCAAACCTCAATTTCTAGTGGGTCAGCTGGGGTTGGCTTCAACAAAACATATTCGCTTCTTTCGCAGAAGCTATAAGCAAGAATTCTATATGGTGAGGTAGTGCTCAAGGGTGGGCGATTCCGCCCGGACAGTTGGCAACCGGCACTAAGGAGGTTTGAAATGTCTGACAAAAGAGAGGAAAGCAGCGGTTCTGACCATCGATTCAAGTATTTTTTGTATGGTGGTATCGTGGGAACGCTTGCAATGTTATTGTTTGCTCCGAAATCCGGCAAAGAAACGAGGGAAATCATGGCCGAAAAGGCACAGGAGGGAAAGGAGGCCGTGGAAAAAGGCATCCGCAGGGCGCAGGAAAGCATTAAGGAGAAAAAGGAAAGCCTGCAGGCAGAGGCCGAAGATCTCTTGGACAAGGCGAAAAACCTGACAAAGCACGAAAAAGAAACGATTGTGGCAGCCATCGAAGCCGGCAAGAATGCCTACAGGGAAGAAAAAGGGGCACATGAATAGCACTATAATATGTGGGCGGTCTTTGGGTTAAGCGATGGAAAATCCAATTCTCCTTCTGATCCTAGGTGTACAAACAACGGTCATCCTGGCCATTGCGCTGGCTATTTTCACAACTGCCAGAAGGGTGACGAGGTTATCAGACAAACTTAAGGGGCTGGTCGATGCCTATGCACCCAAGGTAGACGAGATTGTAGAGGATACCGGAGCCTTTATTCGCTCTTTCCAAAAGGTGGGAGAAAACATGATCGATTTGTCTGCCGAGCTGCGGGACATCGCCGAAACGGCGAAGGAAACCGCTGACGATGTGGCAGATGTTGTCCAGGACGCCGCAGTCCGTGCGGAACGGCAGATCGATCACGCGGATCATGTGCTTTCAGATGCAATGGACAGGACCCAGTCCGCTGCCGAGTATGTTACCCGAACGGTCCTTCCACAGTTTGTGGAAATAGCTGCGATGATTAAAGGTATGTATGTAACCATCAACTACCTACGCGGCAGAAGGCATTTTCCATTTGGTGAATGACGGATCTCTGAAAAATGGGGCCTTCAGAGGACGCATGATTGGAAGGGCCGGGAATGACGCCAGCCCTCGACCAAAATCGCATGGGTTTTGAAGACAGAAATGAGAAAAAAGGCAATCCGGTACGCACTGCGGACACAATTAAAATCCACGAACCAGCACCCCAGACACAAGTGTCCCGAATCCCCTGCTGACCTACTGCCAATTCACATGGGCAAAGTGTTTACTTTAATCTTTAGTGAGGCGCATCATGCTGAGATGGGTGATTATCTTCCTTATCGTGGCAATCATTGCGGCGCTTTTCGGATTTACCGGAATCTCTGCTGCAGCGGCAGGGATCGCTAAGATCCTTTTCTTTGTTTTTCTGATTGTCTTTATTGCTTTCTTGATCATGGGTCTAATGGGGAGACGGCCGCCGCCTGTGTGAACGGATGGTGCGGTTCCTGGCCTTCAACCGGGCCCTGTCCGTCCTTATCCCGGCGCAACCCGTCGGAAGTCAGTAAAGGATCGCTGCTGAAGATTTTCACTGTGAGCATCAGTGAGATTCGCGTTATTGAAGAAAAAATCAGTAGAAGTGAAGGGAAGGACGTCTATCCTATCCTGGTTTAAAGACAAGAAGAACCGGAAACGTCAGTCAGAACAGGAGGAAAAAATGCAATCTCAAAAAGTGGAGAATCGGAAACCACAGGATGGCCCTCGCAGAATTTTTCTACCCAAAGCACGGGTGCTGTCAGGCAAGGAGGTTGATGCGCTTTCAGAAAAGGAAAAAACGTTTGCCGAATCCTGCAGGGAAAGGGGCGTCTGGCTGGAACTTTTTTGCCCGGATGACGCCTGCTTGATGGAGGAGGAGCGGATCAAACTCCCGGTATTCTGCGATCGACCAGAGCATGACCACAGCCTTTGGCTTGAAATCTTCTGCCCCGGGGGGAGCTGCGAGGTAACTGAGGCCACAAACCTGCCGTGACCGCGGAAGAATACGGTCGTTCCTGCTGCTTTTACGTAACAGGTATTCAAAGGCCCGCGGCCGCCGAGCGTTACACACCCATTTTGTTGCAGCTCTTGAAAAGAAATCTCCACGCGCTAACCGCAAGGATCTTAACCGATGAGGTACTGACTTGTTCGCCCTGTCTGCTGAAAGCGGGCAAATAGGCAAATCCCACCTGGAGACGACCTCCTCGGTCTTCGAGACAGGGGCAAGTCTTTTGGCGCAAAGTGCATTTGAAGGTTGACATATCATGGGAAAACAATTATATAGAATAATTCAATTGGAGTAATTTTTTGAAAACTTGAGGACGATTACCAGTGAACATGTCACATCGCATAAAAGAAGGTCTCTCCCTGTTTTTCGCTTATACGATTTCTCGACTGCGCCAAACGCCGCCCTGATCACCCATGTTTCAACCCCCTTAATTGCCAAAAGACAAGGACCGGATCTCGGAATCCGCCCCGTAAGGAGGCTGTTTCGGGACGAACGGGGGATTGTTAATTCTGAAGACGCCCCACTGCGTATGGGACGCGTTAAACATGGTTCTAAGAGGTTTTTAATGGATAAATGTTATCAAAATGAAATCAAAAGGCGTCGGACCTTTGCGATTATCAGCCACCCGGATGCCGGCAAGACCACATTGACGGAAAAGCTGCTCCTCTTTGGCGGCGCCATTCACATTGCCGGAGCAGTCAAGCCCCGCCGGGCGTCCCGGCATGCCGCCAGCGACTGGATGGACATCGAGAGGGAGAGAGGCATCTCGGTCACCACATCGGTGATGAAGTTCAACTACAGGGATTTTGAGATGAATCTTCTTGACACCCCGGGACACCAGGATTTTTCCGAGGATACCTACAGGGTCCTGACCGCGGTGGACAGCGCTCTCATGGTCATCGACAGCGTGAAGGGGGTTGAATCTCAGACAGAGAAGCTGATGGAGGTCTGCAGGATGCGCAACACCCCCATTATCACATTTATCAATAAGCTTGACCGTGAAGGGCTGCCGCCGCTGGATATCTTAAGCGAGATAGAGGACAAACTCCAGATCGAGTGTGCGCCCCTTTCATGGCCGATCGGCATGGGCAAGGGCTTTAAAGGGGTTTACAATCTCTACGGCAAGGAACTTCATCTTTTTACCGCCGGACAGGAGACCCGAAACCATGACGGGATTCGGATCACCGATTTGGCGGATGCCAGGCTGGATGAATGGTTGGGCAGCCGGGCCGGTGCACTGCGCGAGGATACGGAATTGCTGGAAGGGGCGGCCAATCCCCTGGAACTGAGCCATTTTCTGAATGGGAGCCAGACGCCGGTCTTTTTCGGCAGTGCTCTCAACAACTTCGGGGTCAGGGAACTGCTCGACGCCTTTGTGGAAATGGCGCCGGCGCCACGTCCGAGACCAGCTGAGAGCAGGGAGGTCTCTCCCTATGAGGAGCCTTTTTCAGGATTTGTTTTCAAGATCCAGGCAAACATGGACCCGGCCCACCGGGACCGGATGGCATTCCTGAGGATCTGCTCCGGGAAATTTACCCGGGGAATGAAGGTTGTTCACCATCGCGCCGGCAAACAGATAGCCCTGGCCAATGCCACTATTTTCATGGCCCAGGACAGGACCAATGTTGATGAGGCCTATCCCGGCGATATCATCGGTATTCACAACCACGGCACCATCCGGATCGGAGATACGTTCACCGAAAAGGAGGCGTTGAGATTTACCGGCATCCCCAGCTTCGCCCCTGAACATTTCCGGCGGGTGATCCTCAAGAATCCCTTGAAACAGAAACAGCTTCAAAAGGGATTGGCCCAATTGGCGGAAGAGGGCGCGGTGCAGTTCTTTCGGCCCCTGACGGGCACAGACTATGTTCTGGGGGCGGTCGGTGCCTTACAGTTCGATGTGACCGTAGCGAGGCTCAAGGGAGAATACGGCGTGGATGCGGTCTACGAACCCGTAGGGTTTTCCACGGCGCGCTGGATTGACTGCGAGGATCGGAAAAAGCTCAAAGAATTTGCCAACAAACACACCGGCAATGTGGCCCGTGACGCACAGGGGCGGTTGACCTATCTGGCCCCTAATGCATGGCGTCTCGGTTTCGTCATGGAAGATTGGCCCCATATCTCATTTCATAAGACCCGCGAGCAAAACTAAGACCAAGTCTCTTACCCTCTTTCTCCAAATCCTCATGGAGAAAGGTTTATTATTTCTACACTGGAAAATTCCCTGTGTGAGTGGCGTCCTCGTCACGAGGATCGAGGCTGGAAGGCCTGTCTCATAAGACAACCGGGCGCTTTGCTCATTCGAATCAGTCGCGTGATTCGTGGTTCAAAACGCATTTTCACGGTAAAACCACTTGACAGGATTGGCCTAATTAATTAATCATACGCGCCATTGTCGGCAATGAGGTCTGCCATGAACCGCCCTTTGTAAGGGATGATGACTTCTACCTTTTGGACGATCCAGGGGTAGAAGTGCAACTATCTGCCCCACCCGAACTTCCGGGTGGGTTTTTTTTGTTTAACACCCTGCGATCCCGCCGATTCAGGTTTTTTTTGTTTTTTTGGGGAGGCTTTTTTATGGCTATCAGTATCGCTTTGATCATTCTCCTGGGGTTGTGCGGGGATTACTTGTTTCGACAATTCAAACTGCCGGGCTTGGTGGGGATGCTCCTGGTGGGAATCCTCATAGGGCCTTATGCCCTGAATCTTATGGCCCCGGAGATGATGACGGTTTCCGGAGATTTTCGCAAGATCGCACTCATCGTCATCCTCCTCCGGGCCGGGTTTGAGCTGCGGCGAGATACCCTCAACCGTGTGGGCAGGCCGGCGCTCATCATGAGCGCCGTGCCAGCGGTTTTCGAGATTTTGGGCGTGATGCTGGCAGCCCATCGGCTCTTGGAAATGACCTATCTGGAAGCGGCCATCCTGGGGGCTATCCTCGGGGCGGTGTCTCCAGCCGTGGTGGTCCCCCTCATGATTGATTTCATGGATCGGGGACGAGGCACGAAAAAGGGGATTCCCACCCTTATCTTAGGCGCTTCATCGGTGGATGATGTCTTTGTCATTGTGCTTTTTACCGTATTCTTAGGCATGTACGGAGGCGGGGAGGTGAATCTGTGGGTTCAGTTCGCCGAAATTCCGCTCAGTATCGTCCTCGGGATCATCGCGGGCCTGATTCCGGGGTATCTCCTCTATCGTTTCTTCACCAAATACGACTGGCGGCCGCCCAAGCGGACCATTGTAGTGATGGGGGCCGCTATTGCGCTGACCTGGCTGGAAGTCGCAGTGGCGCATTGGGTCCCCGTCGCGAGCCTTCTGGGCGTGATGGCCATCGGTTTCGTGATCCTGGAAAAATCCGAGCCCATCGCCCATATCGTCTCACAGAAATTAAAGAAGCTCTGGGTGTTTGCGGAACTCCTCCTGTTTGTGCTGGTGGGCGCCCAGGTAAACATCCACGTGGCCTGGCAGGCGGGCCTTGCAGGTGTCGCCGTGATCACGGTGGGCCTCCTGTTCAGGAGCGTCGGGACCTATATCTCCCTCTTCGGTACGGACCTGACCCGAATGGAGAAGCTCTTTTGCGTGGTGGCCTACATCCCCAAGGCCACGGTTCAGGCCGCCATCGGCGCGGTGCCTCTCGCCGCAGGCGTGGCTTCAGGAGAGGTCATCCTGGCCGTGGCGGTGCTCTCGATTCTTTTGACCGCACCCGTCGGGGCTATCGCCATCTCCGTGCTGGGAGAGCGGATCCTGGACAGGGAGGCGCAATCCGCTTACCGGTTCAACGAACTGAGGGAGAGGCTGGGTCTTCCGAGGGTGGGCGAGCGAGTTCGAAACAAAGATTCTGACGCCGTCTGGAAGATCATCGAGGAGAAGGAGATGTGGATCGAGCCCCCGGCAACGGCCGGTGAGCATGATGCTGGGCCGCAGTCCATCCCCGCCATATCCCTCCGGTACTGGAAGGAAGATTCCAGCAATGGACCCGGGACGGGGAAAACCCTCGTCTGCCGCTACAGCCAGATGGACGCACCCTTTGATCTGGGCTGGGAGATCCTTTACGACTGGTAAAGGTCTATGCACCGATCATGGATCAGCTAGGTTGCGGGCCGGGGCTTTTGTTCTCCGGTGTCAGGGGGGGACGCGGAAACCATCTTTTCTGGTACCAGTTGGCGATATTGGGCGCGCGACCAAACAGATAGACGCCGATGAAGGCCGTGGTCAGGATATAAACGCCGCTGAATACCCGTAGCTGAGGCGGTGCCAGGCTGGCGATAATGGCTGAAAATTCACCTCGGTGCACCATTGAAAGCCCCGCCCGCAAGGAGACCTTCGGACTTAATCCAAACCACCGACTACCGATATAGCCGGTAATGATCTTGCCGACAATCGCCAGGAGCACCAGGGCCGCCAGCATGCCGATAAAAGAGAGTCCTTCTCCCAGATGAATGGTTGTTCCAAACCAGAAGAAGAAAAAGGGGAGGGTGAGGTCTCGAACGGGCAGGAGAAGATGTTCGATTTCAGAAGACCTTCCGGTCTCGGACAGCATAACGCCCGCCATAAAGGCGCCCAGGATCTCTGAAAGTCCCAGGGCAATGGCCAATCCGGCATATCCCAGGGCCACACCTACAGCCAGGAGGGGCATGAAGTCGCTCTCGATATATTTGGCTATGAAATTATTTAAGTGTTTAAATCCGAAATGTCCCATGAGGATGGCCCCGGCGGTAAGGGCTATGATTTTTAAGACGAGAAGTCCCACGAAGCCTGCTGAGAGGGCCTCATCTCCGTTGACGCCGGCAATGAAAGAGACCACGAGCGGGGCCACCAGGTCTTCGAATATCAGCAGGGCCAGGATGAATTCGGTCTCCGGATTGGCCAGCCGTTTTTTTTCGTCCAGCATCTTGACAGATATGGATGAACTGGTGGCATAGGCGATCGATCCGACGACGAATGCCGAAATCATGTCCAGCCCGAAAATGAGGGCGATGCCCATGGCGCCGCCCAGATTCAATGCCACATCCAGGCACCCGGACGGCCAGATTCGCCTGGAAATGACAACGATTCGGGTTAATGGAAATTCAAGCCCAAGGATGAAAAACAAGAGGGCAATGCCGATTTCCGCAGCAATATGGAGCAACTCACTCTTAAGAAACAGAGGGGAGACCGCAACGCCCAATACAATAAAGAGGAGGACCGATGGAAGTCTGAATTTTTGCGAGGCAAAGCTGATGGCGAAAAAAGTGAACAGCATCAGCCCTTCCACGAGAAGAAAAGGGATATTTTCCACGAGTTACCTTTGGTTATCCATTTGGAGTCATTCTTCCCAACACGATCCTACGACGTCAGGGTGCATGAATGGCACAGGGAATCAACATTTTTTGTCTGTTCCCGGTTCCCGATAATCATGAGCGTATCGCCGGGCAGTATCACCTCGTCGACATCCGGACTGCCGATAAAATCATCACCTCTTTGAATGCCGATAATGGTGGCGCCGGTCTTGGTCCTGATGCGGGTATCGATGATCTTCTTATTGGCCACCTCACTGTCCGGCTCCACCGTAACCCATTCGATCCTCATCTTTTTCAGGAATAATTCCACGCGGTCGTCGGCCACCGGCTGGTAATCCACCCCAAGAAGGAGGGTTCCGAGCTGCCGGGCTTCCTCGTCACTCAATTTCAAGGTGAAATCCGGCTCATCCTCATCGGATCCGGTAAAATGGTACATTTCCCGTTGCCCGCTCTGATGAAGGATGACCACGAGATTTTCTCCTTCCGCTGTTTCAAAGGAATAGCGTTTTCCGATTCCCGGCAGGTCACCGGTCTTGATCTTCATGTCCACCTCCGCATGATATGGGTTATGTGCGCATCTTAAATGTCCCGCCCCGGCGGAAAAAGAGACCCTCACGCGCCAACAAAGACGCTAACCGATAGGGCATCAATGTCTCCGCATGGTGTCCTCCAAAGCGGGATGACTGACATGGCGTCTGAGGTGTTCCAATCGGTAAACGGGGTTGGCCGTATCAGGCCAGCCAGAGGGCGGCGCCTTGAAGTTCTTGAAACAGGGCCTGGCTGACAGAGCCCACAAAAATCCTTTTCAGGAGTCCCTGGCCCGTTCCGGTCCGGCCCACGGCCACCGCAGCGAAACGCCCTTCGTCGGCCTCCTTCATAATAGCCTTACTGACAACGCCTTCTTCGATCCCTTTAAGATGAATTCTGTCAGATGAAAACCCCCTGCTGATCAGCATTTCTCTGCATCTTGAAAGGATCGTATTCACATTTTTGTCCGCGATTTGATCCTTCTTGCCCACCGCAAGGAACGTTACGGATTGGCGCCTTTCCTGATTAAGAATATGCGCGATGTGATCCACCATGCGGTCGGACGCAGCCGAGCCATCCACGCAGGCCAGCACGTTTTGCCTGTCCAGATCAGGTTTGCGGCAGACCCAGATCGGAAACGTACATTCTTGTTCAAGGAGGCCTTTGGTAACGCTTTCGTCAAAGGCCTGCTCCAGCCATGACAACCCCCTCCTACCCAGGACGACCGCGTCATACAGACCCTTTGCGCCTTCGTGGATGATCTCCATTACCTTGGAGACCCTCCGCTCCTGGAGTTTAGTGATAACCTGACCCGGATCAAACCCCTTTTTGAGGAGATGCATCTTTGAGGCCTCGAGCGCCTGACGCCCTTCTGTCGCTGACTTCCTCATCTGCAAATCCGCGTTTGGGTCTCTTTCCCACAGACTTGGGGCCTTGGGGGTTGTATACAAGAAGGTGATTTTCACGCCTTCTTTATTGGTAAAAAAGTTCCCGACAAATCGAACTCCAAAAAGGCCGTCCTTCCTTTCACTCAGCGTCACAAGGAGATGTCTTTCCATTATGAATGCCTCCCCTCTCTACATGGTCATGTCTACCCGCTAAAGCCCCCCGGAAATGCAGAAAGGCCATCGGGCATGGTTACTCCAAGCATCCGTCGTCCCAGCACGTGTCACCTTGTTTTTTCTTTGAAACACAGATAAAATGGATCCCTAATGTTTTTTAAACGATTGAAGGGAAAAAATCAATCGACGTTTCAAACAGCAAAAGGCCCCGACCTGCTGCTTCGGGCGCTCGTTTTGGAGACACCCCGATGGTCGGTCAGGGGAAAAGGGATTCACCGCATCGAAATCAACAGGCCCTGGATAATGAAATCATTTCTAGGGTTATTTTGTACATGAGGGGATCATGAACCTTTTGGCCATCATTTCCAACCTGAGGTTTCAGGACATCCTCGATATCCTCTTTCTTACTTTTGTGGCCTATTATCTTTTTGCCTGGTTCCAGGGGACCAAGGCATTCAAGGCCATTGTCGGGCTCCTGATTTTGGGGGTTGTATTCACGATTGCGGAGACATGGGGTCTCTTTCTCACCACATGGGTATTTCAATTCCTGTGGCAGATTCTTGTTATTCTAATCGTGGTGCTTTTCCAGTCAGAGATCCGTCAGGTCCTGGAAAAAGTGAACCCCCTTCAAAGACTCGGATTGCGACGCCATACCGAAGCCGGAGAGTGGGTGACGGAATTTGTGAAAGGCATTTTCGCCCTTGCTGAAAAGCGGACCGGTGCCCTTGTCATTATCGAACGCAGTGAAAAGGTCCAGGAGCATGTGACAGCGGGTCAGGACCTCGAGACCCGTCCCACACCGGAGGTTCTGAAGAGCATCTTTCAAAAGGAATCCCCACTCCATGACGGCGCCATCGTGATCAAGGATGGGCGGATTGTGGAGGTCGCATGTTATCTTCCTCTCAGTTCGGATGAAGGGCTTCCCGTGGAATGGGGGACCCGTCACCGGGCCGCGTTAGGCCTTTCCGAACGGTGCGATGCGTGGGTGGTGGTAGTATCCGAGGAGCGGGGGCAGGTCTCCATGGCCGAGGGGGGGCGCATGACCGCAGTTAAGACGCCCCAGCAGCTTTACCAGATCATGCGCGAGGCCCTGACCCTCACGCGTCCAGAGCATCGGGGATGGAAAGATGCCCTCCGGCTGTTTCTGGTCCACCGCTGGCGTGCCAAGATGATTACCTTCTTTTTGGTCAGCACTGTCTGGTTGACACTGGCCGGGCAGCAGAATTTTGAGGTCAAGTTGCGGATTCCCGTTGTGACCAGAAACCTCCCCTCAAAGCTGGAGATCGTACAGCCTCAAGATGCCCATGTCGAGATCACGGTTCGGGGGCTTCGCAAAGATGCCAGCACCCTGGCCAAGGAAAATGTAGTTGCGGAGCTGGACCTTTCTCATGTATATCCTGGCAAAAGGAGGTTTGCCATCACTCGGAATCTGATACAACTGCCGGATGACGGGCTCCAACTGGTGGATATTAAACCCCAAGAGGTGGATTTCACTTTTCAGAACAAACCGGAGGCGGAAACGCTTCCCGATCGGAACGCGGATTGAGAGTCAACCCGGATTAAGGAACTTGAGTAACCTTTGATAATGATATCCGGCAATAAATATGTCGGTATCAAGGGAGGTATTGACATGGCAAAGAAAAAAATGGTGAAACCGGCAAAGACCACCATCCACCGAAAGAGGGTCACCTTGGCTCTGGAAGCCCCGGATGCCGGGTCCGTTTACTTGATGGGGGACTTCAATCGATGGAACAAGAAGGTCCATCCAATGAAACTGGGGGCAGATGGGACCTGGAAAAAGACCATTATGGTACCTCCCGGAAAATACGAATACAGGTTCCTGGTGGATGGCGAGTGGCGGAATGATCCGGCCAACGATTCCGTCTGCCCCAACTGCTATGGAACAGACAATAATGTTCTGGAGATCTCGGGCTAAAGTCTAATAATCCGGTTTTTAAGCTGGACGGGATGCAGCGGGTGGCGGCAGCGAGGATGTTTTCGGCCCTGTCACGCCTTGGGGGCGCACCAGGGTAATCGGGTATCTGTTGCACATTTTCCACATAGGAGAAAATGAATTATTTTTGGTTGAGATTCGTGTCGTGTGGTGGATTGGGGGGCGAACCTGTTGTTGCAGTGATGGGCATGTTGGATCTGCATGACGCCTTCCATGTGGGTTTGCGGGGTCCATCCAGATTCAACAGAAAGTGGGAGTGTCATGATGCGCCGAATAAACCATAAAGCCCATTTCTGCCCACTGGTACTGATTGTTTTTTTTGTTTTGCTGGTCACCCCGGCACTTTCTCAGGAGACTGTGAAAGGATCTTCACTCAATGAACTGGAAGATTTGCTCGGGGTCATCGAAAACCCGGAAAAGCGAGAGGCCTTTGTCAAAGACCTTAAGGGCCTGATCAAGGCCAAAAAGACATTAGATGCCAAAGGCGATAGTGACGCCGGGGAGGAAGATAGGCAGCTTTTGATTGTCCGCTGGGTCTTTGATCATTTTGAAGAGATGGCCACAGAGGTGAGAAACGCTGCAATGACCATGGGCGAGATGATGGAACAGGCGCCCGATGGCGCCCGCAGGATACAGGCGTTTTTCGCGCAGCCGGAAAATCGGTCGCGCCTGCTTATCCTCTTCTTAAATGCCGGAATTGCCGCAATGCTTACCCTGCTGTCGACCCTTCTCCTCAGGGGTTGGGTTCGATTGGCAATAAGCAAGATGGGGACACTCCCGTCCAAGATAGGGTGGGGTTGCGTCTACATCCTCCTGAAAGGGGTTCCCTATCTGATCCTGTGCATCGCTTTCGATCTATTATTTGAACTGTGGCCTTCTTTTCTCACGGGTCATTCGGTGGTGCTCCTTTTCTTTACCCTCCTTTTCTTTTACCGGGTTGCCGTCGCCGTCTTTCAGGTCCTGTTCTGCCCGGACGATCCTCATCTCAGGATCCTCGGTGTTTCAGATGAAAACGCCCATTATCTCTGGATATGGGTGCGGCGGTTTGCGATCTATGCCTTTTTCTACGTTATGGTCACCCGGACTTTTTTATTGACCCATACGGCCCAGTACTATTTTTTACATCTGCGAGGTCTGCTGCTGATTCCGTTTCCGATTATGTTGACCGTTTTTATCCTTCAGATAGCCCGCGAAATGAGAATCAAATCGAAAAGAAAAAAAGAGGAACAAGATACAATTGAAAAGGCTTCAAAACAAAGGAAAGACCGGCTGACACAGGCGTTTATCCAATATTGGCCGATCCTCGCCGTGGTATACACCTGGGCCATTTTTCTATCTCTCCTGTTTAAGTATGAAAAGGGGTTTGAATATCTCTTTCACGCTACCTTCGGCACGGCAGTGACGATTCTGATCATGCTTTTGTGCTTTCGAGCCCTGGACCTCACGTTCGCGCGGTTATTCCGGATCAAGGAAAGGGTCAAACAGCGTTTCCCTTTTCTGGAAGAAAGGGCCAACCGGTACGTATTGATTGTGAAGAAAGGATTGGTTGTGGTTCTGACGGTCGTCGGATCCGGAGTGATCGGCGAGATATGGGGCGTTCCTGTCTCTGATTTCGTCGGCTCTGATTCCGGGGGCATGATCCTCCTCCGGGCTGTGGCCATTGTCCTTACGCTGGCTGTGGTTGTTTCCATTATTCAGATATGTAACGCCCTCTCTGCCTATCTTCTGAGAGAGCAAAGGGGGAGATGGGAAAAGGAACTCACCCAAAAGCAGAAAACGTTGATCCCGGTCATTCAAACGGCCATCAATATCGGCGTCGTGTTTGTGGGGGGCATTATCGTCCTGGATCGTCTGGGCGTCAACACCACGCCTATTCTGGCAGGGGCCGGGATTGTCGGGCTGGCCGTGGGTTTCGGATCTCAAACCCTGGTCAAGGATCTGATCAACGGACTTTTTATCCTTTTTGAAGAAAGCATTCGAGTCGGGGACTGGGCTACGGTGGGCAATCAAGGGGGCCTGGTGGAGTCTGTCGGGCTTCGAACCGTGAAGTTGAGGGATCTTTACGGCACCGTCCATGTAATCCCCAACAGCACCATCGATTCCCTCAGCAACTACTCAAAGATTTTCTCCAGAACAGTCATGGATATCGGCATCGCCTACCGGGAAGATGTGGATGAGGTAATGGAAATACTGAGGGAATTGGGCGAGGAGCTTCAAAGAGATCCTGAATATGGGCCCAGCATCCTGGAGCCGCTGGAGATCTTCGGCCTGGATCGATTCGAAGACTCGGCCGTGATCATACGCGCCCGTTTCAAGACCCGACCCCTCAAACAGTGGGGCATCAAGCGTGAGTTCTACCGCCGTATGAAACGGGTCTTTGACGAACGGGGCATCGAAATCCCCTTTCCGCACCAGACCCTCTACATGGGAGAACCGAAGCATGGGAAGGCACCTCCGCTCCATATTTCAGTTGATAATGGGCCGGAAGGGGAGGGGCCGTTGGCCCCGAATACCGCCGCCTTGAATGGAGAAGAGGCATGATGAGGCACTTTGAAAGCAGCTCAAGGAAAGCAGGGCTCCCCCCCGGCACCCTCATTCATGTGGGGGAAAGACGTACCGAAGAGGTGGAAATCACGCTTATCGACTATGATGAAACGAATGTGGAGGAAAAGGAGGATGTTAACCTGGAAGACTGCCTTCCCTTTAAGGCCCTCCCAACGGTGACATGGGTCAATGTCACGGGCATTCATGACGTGGATGTCATAAAGGAATTCGAGGCGTCTTTTGACATCCACCCCTTGGTGTTAGAGGATATCGTTCATACGGGACAGCGTCCCAAGCTTGAAGATCATGGGGACTACATATATATTGTGCTGAAGATGCTGCGCAGTGCCGACACGGAGAACGGTATCGATGCGGAACAGATCAGTCTCATCCTGGGGGCCAACTTTGTGCTTTCCTTCCAGGAGCGGGAAGGGGATGTATTCGATTCCATACGTCAGAGAATAAAGAAAGGGAAAGGCCGCCTTCGGAAAGCGGGTAGCGATTATCTGGCCTATGCACTGATCGACGCCATTGTGGACAACTATTTTGGCGTCCTCGAGACAGTGGGAGATGAGATCGAAGGGATTCAGGAGGATGTCCTGGATGACCCTGACCCGTCAACACTCAAGGAGATTCAGGACAAAAAACGGGAGATGATCCTGCTGAGGAAATTTGTGTGGCCGCTCCGAGAGGCTATCAGCAGCATGGAGCGGACCGAGTCCCCCCTCATCGGAGACGGCGTGAGGCCTTATCTGAGAGATGTTCACGACCATGCCATTCAGGTCATTGAAACCATCGAGACGTTCCGGGACACGATTTCCGGGACCCTTGATATTTATCTTTCCAGCGTCAGCAACAGGATGAATGAGGTGATGAAAGTCTTAACGATCATCGCCACGATTTTTATCCCCCTGACGTTTATTGCCGGAATTTATGGAATGAATTTCAAGTACATGCCCGAGCTGGAATGGGAATGGGGCTACCTGACGATCTGGATCGTCATGCTGGCACTCGGGTGTCTGATGCTGTGGGGCTTCAAGAGAAAGAACTGGCTGTAGCAGGGCAAAAAAAAGCCCCCCGTGTGAACGGGGGGCTTTTTGATTGAATTTCGGCGATGACCTACTCTCCCACGCAGTCTCCCACGCAGTACCATCGGCGCTGAAGAGCTTAACTGCCGTGTTCGGGATGGGAACGGGTGTGTCCTCTTCGCTATAATCACCGAAAACTGTAAAAACTGAAATATAGAGTAAACAACCAAAGGGTATAAATAGAAAATTTTTATGGCCAAGCCGCACGACCGATTAGTACCAGTTAGCTCAATACGTTACCGTACTTACACACCTGGCCTATCAACCTTGTCGTCTACAAGGGGTCTTCAGTTCCCGTGTTTCCACGGAAAAGGGATATCTAATCTTGAGGTTGGCTTCCCACTTAGATGCTTTCAGCGGTTATCCATTCCGAACGTAGCTACCCAGCTATGCCGCTGGCGCGACAACTGGAACACTAGAGGTTCGTCCATCCCGGTCCTCTCGTACTAGGGAAAGATCCTCTCAAATATCCTGCGCCCACGAAAGATAGGGACCGAACTGTCTCACGACGTTCTAAACCCAGCTCACGTACCGCTTTAATTGGCGAACAGCCAAACCCTTGGGACCTGCTCCAGCCCCAGGATGCGATGAGCCGACATCGAGGTGCCAAACCGCGCCGTCGATGTGAACTCTTGGGCGCGATAAGCCTGTTATCCCCGGAGTACCTTTTATCCGTTGAGCGACGGCCCTTCCATGCGGAACCGCCGGATC